>JAVBPD010000154.1:0-23232 GCA_031549885.1 Clostridiaceae bacterium | reverse complement strand
TCTATAGGTGCCCTGAATGCGGTCATGAAATAGATAGAGATTTAAATGCCAGTATAAACCTTGCAAATGCAAAAGTATACAAAATAGCAAAATAAAGCGATTGTATACATGTACCCTAGGCTTTAGGGGAATTTACGCCTTTAGAGTATCAAACCAAATGTTATTAGAAAAAAATATCTTAGGATATTAATTCGAGGACAGATACGTTGAAGAAGGAATTTTCTTGATATGAATATATTTGTTCATATTTTAAGTAGCAGGATGTTATGGAACTACATGAATCTGGTGAAAATTATTTAGAAACCATATTAATTCTAAAAAAGCGAAATGGATATGTTCGCGCAATAGATATTGCAAATGAATTTAACTTTTCAAAGGCAAGTGTAAGCCGTGCTATAAGCAAACTTAAAATAAGTGGCTTTATAACAGTTGACTCTAAAAATCAAATTGAGCTTACAGATAGCGGCTTTGAAAGAGCAAATAAAGTATATGAAAAGCATGCATTTTTGCGCAGCTACTTAATAGGATTAGGCGTATCAGAAAAAACTGCAGAAGATGATGCATGTAGAATGGAACATATAATAAGCGATGAAACTTTAAATGCAATTAAAGACCATTGTAAACGCTGCTTATGCGTTTCTACTAACGAAAATAAGTCCAATTCCTAAATTTTTATACAAACAATTTTATTTTTTATAATATATATTTATATATATTATAAAAAATAAAATAAGTAGAAATTAGAGTTAATGAAAACTCATTCCACTTATTTTACGAAATATATGCAATTGCAAGTCTATTTGTAATTGGATTCTGATAAATTTCGCAATTTACTTCATAAACCTCTTTAACTAATTTTTTAGTTAAAACTTCCTTTGGAGCACCGCTTTTAACAACATTGCCATTTTTTAAAACATATAAAATATCACAGTATTCTGCTGCAAGCATTAAATCATGAAGAGCTGCCAAAACTCCTATTTTTAAATTTTTTACAATTGAAAATATCTGCAATTGATATTTTATATCTAAATGATTTGTTGGTTCATCTAAAATTAAAAATTTTGGCTCTTGAGCTATTGCCCTTGCAAGTATAACTCTCTGCTTTTCTCCACCTGATAGTGTTTGATAGCTTCTATTTGCATAATTTTGCATATTAACTTTAAAAAGAGCATCATCTACAATTTTAAAATCCTTTCTTGTATCTTGATCCATTAATTTCTTATGAGGAGTCCTCCCCATCATTACCATTTCATGAACAGTAAAGTCAAAGCTTAAATCATTAAATTGTCCAACAACTCCTAAAAGCTTTGAAATATCTTTAGGCTTAGATTTTAAAACGTCTTTTTCATCAAGAAAAACTGTACCTTCTCTTGGTTTTAAAACCTTATAAATGCTCTTTAAAAAGCTTGATTTCCCTGATCCATTAGGACCAATTATGCCTACAAATTGGTTATTTGCAGCGTTTAAAGAAATATTTTTAACAATATCATTATTTGCAATAGAAACAGATAAATTCTCTACCTTAAGGTTCATCATTTACCTCCAAAACCATAATTTTTTTTCACAAGTATATACATAAATATAGGAGCTCCAAGAAGAGCTGTAATAATACCTATGGGTATTTCTCCAGTTTTAATAAGTGTTCTTGCAAAAACATCTGCCCATATTAAAAAAATGGAGCTTGCAAAAATAGATATTGGCAATAAAATTTTATGATCAGATCCTACAAAGCTTCTTACAATATGCGGAATTATTAATCCAACAAACCCAATTATACCGCATGTGGCAACTATTATTCCTGTAACTAAAGAGGCTAAAAGCATAAACATTCTTCTGAATTTATTTAAATCAACACCTAAAGTAATAGCTACTTCGTCTCCTAAAAGCATTGTATTCATAGTTCTAGATTGAAATATAAAGTATACTCCAAAAGATAAAACTGCAATAGCCAAAATAGGAAGCTTATCCCATTTAGCTGATGCAAAGCTTCCCATAGTCCAAAATGTTACTGTTTTAATCCCTTCAGCATCATTTGCTATATATATTATAAAATTTGAAAAAGCACTGCATAATGCATTTACCACAACTCCAGCAAGCACAAGCTTTACAGAAGACATTTTACCGCCAATATTTGCTAAAACTAAAACAGCTAGTGCAGCTATTAGCGCCCCTGCAAATGCCCAAAATGCAATACCCATTTGACCTAAAATGCTTCCTGCACCAAATCCAATTAAAATAGAAAAGGTTGCACCAAGTGCTGCCCCTGAAGAAATACCTAATATATATGGATCTGCTAAAGGGTTTTGAACAGAAGCTTGCATAATAACACCACACATAGAAAGCCCTGCCCCTACAATCATAGCCATGATAACTCTAGGCAATCTAATAAGCCAAACAATATCCACATTAGACCCACTTATTAATTCATTTATATTCCCTATTCTAATTCCAAAAATTTTATATAAAATTATTCTATAAGAAATCTCAACTGGTATTTTTACTTGGCCTACTGATACAGCAATGCCTATAGATATTATTGTCAATAAAATTAGCATAGCAATAATAAATACAAAAGTATATTGGCTTTTAATTTTAGCTTCATATAAATTACTTTTAAGCTTATGGATGTTTAGCATTTTAAAACTCCTTTAATGGTTTGATATTTATTTAAATAATTCTTTATAAAATGTCTTAGCAAATCTTTCAACTTCATCACAAGACTCTAAGCTACCA
This sequence comes from Clostridiaceae bacterium, assembly GCA_031549885.1. Lineage (GTDB taxonomy): Bacteria > Bacillota > Clostridia > Clostridiales > Clostridiaceae > WQUF01. The sequence continues at coordinate 20,499 of JAVBPD010000154.1, read as the reverse complement.
TTGAAGCAGCGAGTTGATGGTGATACTATTATATTTCCATTTTTAACTGCATTTACTGAATTTAATGCAGAATTTGCCTGGAAAAATTTTACTCCATCTTCGTCAGTTTTAATATCACTGGCATAATCCATATAAACTATAAAGTCAGGGTTAAGCTCTATTAAATTCTCATTAGATAAAGTTGCCCTTGCATCAGTTTGCACCAATTCTCCACCTGCATGTTCGATTAAATCTGCTAAAAGTGTACCTTTTCCATAAACCTGATATGTATCAGAATTAGAAAGCCCTACCCCTAAAACAGTTACCTTTTTATTAGCTTTAGATACAATATCAGCAACATTTTTCAATTTTTCTTTCATAGGAGAAAGCAGGTTAGTTGCCTTATCCTCTACATTGAAGATCTTTCCTAAATCCTCAATATCAGTAAAATTATTTTCAAGATTTTTAGGCGATCCCATATCGGATACATTTCTTACTATAAAGGTATGTACACCTTTTTCTTTCCATTCAGATATTGTTCCAATTGCAGTATCGTAAAAAAGACCTGACCATCCAATTATCATATCAGGTTCTGAAGCTATCATCATTTCTTTTGTTGGAAAACCTAAATCATTTACCGTTTTTGCTGTTTTTGAAAAACTTCCTAATACAGGGAGTTTATCGTATTCTGCTTGATATTTAGGCAGAATTGGATTTGTAATGTTTGAAATTCCTACTATTTTATCAGTAAGACCAAGCTCTATCATAATATCAGTCATGCTTTGATCGGCTAATGCAACCTTTGATGGAGCTTTATCATAAACATCCGTTGAAGTTTTACGAACATCGTTTTCTACTTCGTCAGTATAAGTCATAATGCTAATTGGATAAGCTTTATTCTCATCTTTAGCACTTTCATTTGATTCCACTTTAGAATCTATATTTTCAGATGCACCTGTAGAACACCCTGAAAACAGCGTTAAAAGCATAACCATCGCTACAAAATATGTATAAATTTTTCTTTTCATAATACCACCCTTTATATAAATTATTAGTTACTCTACGCTAACCAAATAAGAGTTTACCATAGCTAACTTTCCTTGTCAACGCATTTAATCAATATATTATAAAAACAACATACATTAAATAGAAAATTTAAATGTATGTTGTTTTGTTTAATTTACTTGTTTTTTCTTTCTTTCCTCAGCTATTTCATCAATAGTATCTGCAAATTTATTAAATATATCAATTAGCTCTCTTGTGTTCTTTTCTCCAAAGCGAGTTATTATTTCATTCATAGTTTTTTCAGCATTTTTCTTCTTCTCTTCCACTATTTTTTGTCCGTTTTCAGTAAGAGTAAGGACAACTTTGCGGCGATCTTTTTTATCTATGTCGCGGGTAATAAATCCTTTAGACTCAAGTGAGTTAAATAGCTGTGACATTGCTGGTTTTGTTATCGATAATCGTTTTTGAAGCTCCACAGTGAAAATGTTTTGGTTTGTTTCTCCTTGCTCTAAAATTTTTAAAAGAACAAAGATCTCTTTCATGCTTATATTGCCATTACTGTAGTTACCCATACTTGCATTTCTAAATCGAAAAATTGTTTGAACAAGTTCATTAAATAATTCACCATCCATGTGGATTTCACCTCTTTAATAATTAAGTTTTAAAATAATTAATTTTATAAATAGTTAATATATTTAATTATTAAGTTATTAATAATATAGTTTGTAATTGTTTACTTGTCAATAGAGTAAAAAAAGAAGACCAAAGGTCTTCTTTTATTTTAATAAAAATATATTTCTAAGGCTCTAATCTAACAGTATCTCTTGGAAATAAAGTAGTCCTTCTAACGTTGTTAAATCCTAAAAGCATCATTGTAAGCCTTTCAAGTCCTAGTCCTAGTCCGCCGTGAGGAGGGAGTCCATATTTATGAGCCATTAAATAGCTATTAAAAAGCTCTACATCCATTCCTCTATTTTTCATCTTAGAAACCTGTTCATTAAAATCATGAATGCGCTGTCCTCCTGTGGTAACCTCCATGCCTCTAAATAAAAGGTCAAAGCTATTTGTAACTCCACTTTCTTCCTCTGAATCCTTTGCATAAAAAGGTCTCTTTAAAGATTTATAATGCGTTACAAACACAAACTCACTACCTGTTTGCTCTTTAATTATATCGCATATAAGCTTCTCTTCTTCAGGTTCAAAATCATAAAAGTCAGTTATTTCTCTATTATATGTCTTTGAAATTAAATCTTTAGCATCTAAAAATTTAATTGATGGTATTTCATCTAAAACAGGAATTTTTACATTTAAAATTTCAAGCTCTTTATTATATTCATTTCTTAATAACTCAAATGTATATTTTAACATGTTAGTTTCCATTTCCATAATGTCATAAAAGCTTTTAATAAACCCAATTTCAAGGTCTACACTTGTATATTCATTTACATGCCTATTGGTATCGTGTTTTTCTGCTCTATAAACTGGAGCAATTTCATAAACTCTTTCAAAAACCCCAACCATCATCTGCTTATAAAATTGAGGGCTTTGAGTTAAATAAGCTTCTTTCCCAAAATAATCAATCTTAAAGATGTTTGCTCCACCTTCAGCTCCACTAAAGACTATTTTAGGGGAATGAATTTCAGTAAAATTATTTTTATTTAAAAATTCCCTAAAACCCTTACATATGCCCTCTTGAATTTTAAATATTGCACGCTCTTTAGGGTTTCTAAGGGTAATAACTCTATAATTTAAAAGATTATTTAAAGATACATCCACTTCTTTATTGTTTATAACCACAGGATATTCTTCTTTAGCGCAAGATAGCATTTTAAAATCTATGATTCTAACTTCATATCCAACCTTGCTTCTTTCTTCCTTTATCACATATCCTTCAATGATTACACTCATATTTTCTCTTAATTCATCTAAACTAAACTTTGAAAAATCCTTTGAATAAATGCATTGAACAATATCTCTCTTAGTCCTTAATAGAATAAAAGAAAAACCTTTCATAATTCTAATTTTGTAAATAAAGCCGTGTATAAATATCGTTTCTCCTATATGATTAATAAGCTCATTTGCTTCAATATAATTTTCATTTATTTGCATAATATCCTCCTTAATTTTAAATTTAAAAATTAAAGAGCATATCAACCTCAGCATAATCTATATGCCGCACAATACCACATCCTTTATATGAATTTAAATAATTATATCATTATTTTAATTCAAAAGAAATAACAAGTCATCTCTACTATTGGAAAGTTCTTTATTCCATATTACCGAGCATATCTATTGTTTCTATTGTATAAAGTGGAAGATTAATAAGTAGGCCTTCCTTCTTAAAATCGCTCATAGAACTTCTAATTGATATAGATGGATTATATTTATCTCTATATACTTTTAAACTCTTAGCTTGCAAATTTGTTTCCGCTTTAACTTCTATTGGAATTATATTATCGTTATTAATTAAAAAATCTATTTCTGCACTGCCATTATTATTACTCCAATAATATATTTCAATATTTTTTAATGTCTTGAGCTGTTGAAGTACATATTGCTCTGTTAATGCGCCTTTAAATTCTGTAAATAAAGCATTTCCTTCTAGCAAAGTTTCCTGTTTTAACCGTGTCATACAAGATAACAAACCAACATCTAAAACATACAATTTAAACGCCTTCATATCTTCATAAGCCTTTAAGGGTACACTTGGAATTGTCACTTTATGGATCTTATGAATAAGTCCACAGTCTGTAAGCCATAACATTGCCATTTCATACTCCTTAGCCCGTGCTCCTTCTTTTACTAACCCATAGATAAACTTCTTATTTTCCTTTGCAAGTTGAGCAGGAACGCTATTCCAAAGCATACGAACTCTTGGTACTACATCATTTGGTGCATGTTTAGAAAAATCCTGTTCATAAGCAATTAAAATACGTTGTTGGATTTCTCTTACTTCATTAAAATCCTTATGTAATGAAAAATTAAGAACAGCTTCGGGCATGCCACCAACATAAAAGTAATATTTCAAAAGATCAATAAAATCTTGCTTAAAGACTGTAATCATAGAAAAATCCAACTTTTCTAGTAACTCTATATACTGATTCTTGCCCATAGCCATCATAAATTCGGTAAATGAAAGTGGATAAAGTTCCATAAATTCAACTTTACCTACAGGAAAGGATGTTCCCGAATGAAGTGCAACTCCAAGCAAAGAGCCAGCACAAACAATTTGAAATTCTGATGCATTTTCATTAAAATACTTCAGTGAAGATAGTGCTTTTGGCACTTCTTGTACCTCATCGAAAATAATTAGTGTGTTTTCAGGAGTAATTTTATGACCACAGTAAAGTTCAATACCTGTTACTAATCGCTCAATGTTTAGATCAGCCGAAAAAAGTTCTTTCATTTGCACATTATTATCAAAATTAATGTATATAGTGTGCTCATATGCTTGTTTTCCAAACTCTCTCATAAGCCACGTTTTACCGACTTGTCGTGCTCCTCGAATTATCAGTGGCTTTTTATTTAGTTTAGCCTTCCAATTGTATAAAATATCCATAGCTTTGCGATACATGTTATCACCTCGAATTAAATTCTTTGTTTAATTATACTGCTTTTAACAAAAATTTAGGTGACTTTTAAATGAAATTTACATTTTATCGCATTACTTTTTGCCATCAACATTCGCATAAATAAAAATAGCTATCTTCCTACTATTAGAAATTTTTTTCAAACAACAACAAGTCATCTCTACTATTAGAAAGCTCTCTTAATCTATTTGTAAATCCTGAAATTGAAAATAATATAAACTTCTCTTTTCTATCCTCATTATTCCATATTACTTGTTCTTTTTTATTTAAAAGAGCATAGAACACATCAACATCCATTGGCTCTACTCTATATTTACATTCCCCAAAAATAATATCATTGCCTGTACTATCAAAAGCTACAATATCAATTTCTGATTTGCCGTTCCACCATCTGCCAATTTTATTAAAGTTTAAATTATCCATAAACCACATTTCACTTATACATATTGATTCATATACATAAGAAACATGATTATCAAAAAAGTTATGCTTAATTTTTTCTAATACATATTTTGTTTCAGAAATTTCAAGCTTTGCTTTTTCAGGATAGATAAATTTAAACCAAAAATTTAAAAAGTTATCCTTAATCCTATAGAGACCCATTTTACTTTTTTCAGGATTTTTTTCAGTTACAGGAACTTCCCTTTCTAATATATCTAGATTTATAAGCGTTTTAAGGTATTTTGTTAGGCTTGTTTGTTTAATTTCTAAATCAGTGCTTATATTTCCTAATTTATGATTGCCTGCTGCAATGCTCTTAATAATAGAAAAATAACTTCCTATCTCATTAACTTCATTTTGCAATAAAAATATAGGTTCTTCAAACAAAAAACTTTTTTTATCTAAAATATTCTGCTCTATTTGGTCAAATAAATCTAATTTACCATTAAACATCTCTATATATTTAGGCACTCCACCAGTTACAGAATAAAATTCTATAAGATCTTTATACTTAAGATTATCAAAAAATTTATGGTAATGCTTAAATTCAATTTGTTTCAATTTAATCTGGCCAGTTCTGCGTCCATATAATGGGCTATTATATGATAAGGCTTGAGATTCCATCATGTGAATTAATGAACCGCACAATATTACCATAATGTTCTTATCTTTTAATAATGTATCCCATATTCTTTGAAAAATAGAAGGAAAAGCAGCATTTGTCTTGCCTAAATATTGAAACTCATCAATTACTAATATTAAGCGTTTATTTAAAATACTTTGGCTAAGGGTTTTAAATAAAATGTCCCAATTATCAACTTTTATTTCTTCAAGAAGCTCATTGTCTGTACATTCAGCAATTAAATTTTTTAATGCAGTTATATTTTGATATTCAGGTTCTTCTGAAGCGAGGAAATAAATAAAGGGTTTATCCTTTATAAATTTTTCAATAAGAGACGTTTTGCCAACTCTACGTCGCCCATAAATTATGATGAAAGATGATTCTTCTCTTGCGTACTGTCTATTTAAAAATTCTAATTCATTTTCTCTATTAACAAATTCCTTCAATGAAACCACCTCTACTATTATTATACTTTAAAGTATAATAATCCTAATCATAATAATACAGCAATAAATTAAATTTAAAAAAATATTGACTTATTGACTGGCCAGTCATATAATTTGACTAACGGGTCAATTTTTTTTAGGAGGTGTATAGTTTGCCGAAAAAAGCTTTCTTTAAGTTAGATGAAGAAAAGAGAGAGAAAATAGTAAGGTCTGCTATTGACGAGTTTCACAAATGCGGTTTTGATAAGGCAAATGTTGGAATTATAGCTCAAAATGCTGGCGTTGCTAAAGGAAGCATATATTGGTATTTTGAAAATAAAAAGGAGCTCTTTCTTTATTCTGTGCACTGGACTTTAGAATTTTTTATGAAAAAAATCAATTTAAACACACCTTTAGCTGATATGGATATATTTGATTATTTCTCATCAGGTTATGAATATAGGTCAAGCCTTTTAAAGGAAGAATACTCTCTTACGTTATTTTCTCAAGATATCATGTCTGGAAAATTTGGGATCCTAACAAACCTTGCAGATGAGGAGATGTGGAATTTAGCTGATGAATACATGGTTAAATTAATTGAGAATGGGAAGAAAAAGGGAACTATTAGAAAAGAATTAGATAACAATATGCTCCTTCTTTTTATAAAAGGAGCTACTTATAAATTTGAAGAATATATATTTTCAAGGATTAGAAAAAGTGAATTTAACATTACTGATGAACAATATAATGAATTAAAAAATGTAATAGATAATATGATTGTGCTTACAAAACATGGAATAGGAGGGTAAATATGTTTATCAATGTTTCAAATGTAAAGAAAAGCTATAAACCTGGAAATATCAAGATAGATGTTTTAAACAATGTAACGCTAGAATTGGACAAGGGAAATATTGGCGTTATTTTAGGGCCTTCTGGTTCTGGTAAATCTACACTTATGAATATTATAGGTGGAGTTGACAGAGCAGATAGCGGTGAAGTCATAATTGATGGCTTAAATATAAGCTCTTTAGATGACAATAAATTAACTGAGTACAGGCGAGAATCTGTAGGTTTTGTATTTCAATTTTATAATTTAGTCCCTAATCTTACTGTGCTTGAAAACATTGAAGTTGTTTCAAATATTGCAAAATCCCCTTTTGATGTCAATAAAATTTTAAAATCAGTAGACCTTGAATCAAAAATCCACCGCTTTCCTAAGGAGCTATCAGGCGGTGAACAGCAGCGAGCTTCTATCGCACGGGCAATTATTAAAAATCCAAAGCTTTTACTCTGCGATGAACCAACTGGTGCCCTCGATTTTGAAACATCTCGCAGCATATTATCTCTAATTCAAAGGGTAAATAAAGAATATAAAACTACAATTTTAATGATAACTCATAATGCTGCAATTGCACAAATGGCAAATAAAGTATACAAGCTTCGCAGTGGTGAAATAATTGAAACCATAGATATTGAAAGCCCAATTCCTGCAGAAAGGATTGAATGGTAAGAGCTATGGTTATGCTAAAAAAAGTTATAAGGACTATATATGAGCATAAAGGCCAATATTTAGGAGCTTTAATTTTAATTTTTGTATCGAGTACATTATTTGTGATGCTCAATATGGTAGCTTCAAATCTTGATAATACTTTTAATAGGTTTTCACAAAAAAATGTTTTGTCAGATGCAGAATTTTATACAAATGAAACCATAGATATAAATGCAATAGAAAATCAGTTTAATGCAAAGGCAGAGGAAAGCGGCGTTTCTGATTGTGAAATAAAAAAAGGGCAAATACTTAGAGTGTTTAGCGAAAATACAAAGGTCAATATTCCATCTGTTTCAGAAGGCGCTAGCCCTAAAGCTTCAGAAGTTTTAATTGACAAGCTTTTTTCAAATGCAAATGGATATAAAGTTGGAGACACATTAAATATTGATGGAAAAAACTTTAAAATTTCTGGATTTGTCAAGCTTCCAAATTACATTTATATAATTAAATCTAAAGATGAAATAATAAATGATCCAAAGGCATTTGGCATTGGAGTAGTTAACAAAGATGATTATAAAAACCTTAAAGATAGAGAAGATTTTTATGCCATAAGATTTAACAATAAAGATAATTTAAGATCTCAAGAAACATCAGTTAAAAATTACATCGCTTCAAACGGAATATCAATTACAAATTGGATCAGCACAGAAAAAAATACAAAGGTTTCTTATATTCCCATGGAGATTCAAACTTTAAGCACCATGAGCGTAGCAGTGCCTTTAGGGATTTTAATTTTAACTTGCATTTTAACAGGCATTATTATGTGGCGATTAATAAAGCGAGAGTCTGTAATAATAGGAACATTTTATGCCGAGGGGTATAGGAAAAGAGAGCTTATTTATCACTATTTGCTTTTTCCAATTATAATAGCTTCTGTTGGTTCTATATTAGGTTCAATTATTGGTTTAATTTTATCGATACCTGTATTCAACTTTATGTTAACAGCTTTTCCAATGCCTGTGGAATCAATTGTTTACACTCCTTGGTTTTTATTAGTTGCAGTTTTACTTCCTATTTTAGTTTTGGCATCTGCAAGCTATATTGTTACAAATAAAATATTAAATATACCACCTGCTGAATTAATGAAAGGATCTAAAACAAATGATAATACTAATTTTATTGAAAAGAGGCTTAACCTTGATAGGTTTAATTTTACTTTAAAGTTTCAAATTAGAGAACAAGTGAGGAGCATTTCTAGAACATTATTTTTATTATTTGGCGTAATAGTTGCAACTATGCTGCTTCTTTATGGTTTAACTATGAAAAGCTCTGTCGATTATCTTTTAAATGAAGGCATTAAAGAGCTTTACAACATGAAATTTGAATATGTGTTTTTTAATGAAAAGCAAGGGGCTCCTTTAGCGGGCACTGAACAATTTCAGGCATCCTATGTGACTTTAAAAGAAAATGAAGATATAAGCTTTTATGTAACAGGCGTAATACCTAATACAGCTAGAATAAATTTAAAAGATTTAAATGGTAAAAAATTAACTGTAGATAAAGTAATAATGACAGTACCTCTTGCAAACAAGCTTAACATTAAGCCTGGAAATAGCGTTTTAGTTTTTGATAGCGAAAATGGCAAAGAATATACAATTAAAGTGGATGAAATTGCAGATAATTATGCAGGAGAATTTGTATTTATGCCACTTGATCAATTAAACAAAATGCTTGGATTGCCAGATGATTCTTATGTGGGAATTTGGAGCGATATACAAGAAACATTTAGTGAAGGTGAGGTTAAAAGCACAAAATCTATGGATTCTGTAGTTACTGCATTTAACAGCTTAATAGATCAAATGAGCGTTATGATTTATTCATTAACTGTGTCAGCATTTGTCCTTGGAATTATAATAATATACATTGTAACTGGCCTTGTAATTGAAGAAAATAGAAATAACATTTCACTTATGAAGGTCTTTGGATATAAGAAAAAAGAAATAAATAGGCTTATATTAAACAGCAACACCATAGTTGTTATCTTAGGATACTTGCTTGGAGTTCCAGCACTGCTTTTTTCTGTAAATGCATTTTACAAGTCTTTATCAGAAAGTTTGCAGCTTATAATACCTGTAAAACTAAACATTCTATATATGATCTTTGGCTTTATCGTGGTGATTTTAACCTATGAATTTGCAAAATTAATGTGCAAGAGAAAAGTAAACAGCATTCCAATGAGCGAAGCAATTAAAGCAGGATCTGAGTAAAAATTATGCTACAGAATTGGTATAGCTAATTCTGTAGCATCTTAATCTATATTCTTGTATACTCTGTTGAAAAAACTCCAGAAGTTTTAAAGCTTTTATAGCTAGGCCTTATGATTTTATTGTCATTTACTATTTGCTCAATTCTATGAGAACACCAGGATGGTATTCTTGCTAGTGAAAATATAGATGTGAATAAAGAATCATCTATTTCAAGCATTTCGTAAATAAATCCTGAATACAGATCTAAATTTGAGCATATTTTAAAATCTTCCCCTTTTTCTTCTTTAAACACTTCAATTGAGAGCTCCTCAATATTTTTATAGAGCATATATTTATCCATAGTCCCCTTTTGTTTAGCTAATTTATATGCTTTATCCTTTAAAAAAACAGATCTTGGATCTGAAATAGTGTATACAGCATGACCAATGCCATATATTAATCCATTTTTATCAAAAGCTTTTTTATTTAAAATATCCTTTAAATATTGTTTTAATTTATCTTTATCTTCATAATCCACATTTTTAATTATATCATTTACCATGGACCTAACCTTTGCATTAGCTCCACCATGTCTATGACCCTTTAATGATCCTATTCCAGCTGATATACAAGAATATGTATCTGAATAAGCAGAGGACATAACTCTAACTGTAAATGTGGAGTTATTGCCAGCACCATGCTCAGCATGCATAAGCAACATTAAATCTAAAAGCTCAACTTCTTCTTTAGTAAACCCATTTTTTCTAAGCATTGAAAGCAAATACTCAGCTGTACTTACATTTTTATCCATAAGTTTTTTTGATTTTTCCTCATCAAACTCTGAATTTAAATAACACTTTACAAGTATTTCTGGGAACTTTGATATTATAAATAAGCTTTGGTTTAACATATCCTCTAAAGTAAAACTTTCTTTATGTTCATCGTAAGAATACATGGATAAAACTCCTATTTGCAAGGAATTTATTGTGGCGCTTTTATTTTTACAGTTAAAATCTATGTTTTTATTTCTAAAGAATTGAAAAATCTCTAAAAAATCATTTAATTCTTCTTCATTAGGAAGCTTTCCAAATAGCAAAAGATAAATTATATTTTCATAATAGTATCCATTTTTGCTCTTTAATGTTTCTATAATATTTAAAATATTTAACCCTTGGTAATAAAGTTCTCCATCTTTAGGCACCTTTAATCCATCAACCATCTCATATCCATCGACGCATGCAATTTTAGTTATTCCAATTAATACACCTGTATTATCTTTATTTCTTAATCCATATTTAATATCATAATCATCATATATGCTTTTATCAATAACACTATTTTCTTTTAAAAGTTCATAAAGTTTATTTATCTTTTCCATCTCAAAAACTCCTTTACAAATTTTTAATAATTTCATCAGTAAATTCAGTTGTTGAAAAAATACCACCAAGGTCCTTGGTTAATTTTTCTTTACTTTCAAAAACTTTATATAAAGCCTTTCTAATTTTATTTTCTTCATCTATCATATTTAAAGCCTTTAGCATGGAAAGAGAGCTTAATATTAAAGCAGTCGGATTTGCAATGTTTTTCCCTGCAATATCAGGTGCGCTCCCATGTACTGCTTCAAAAATTGAAATATCATCGCCAATATTTGAAGAAGGCGCAAGGCCTAAGCCACCAATGAGGCCTGCTGCAAGATCTGATAATATATCTCCATATAAATTCATAGTTACAATGCATTTATATCTTTCAGGGTGCATAACAAGTTGCATACACATATTGTCAATGATAACTTCTTCAAGCTCTATTTTCTCATATTCCTTTGAAATTTCCCTAGCACAATCTAAAAATAAACCATCGGTAACCTTTAAAATATTGGCTTTATGGGCAACTGTAACCTTTTTTAAATCATTATCCCTTGCATATTCAAATGCTTTTTTAATAATTCTATTGCTCTTTTTCTTTGTAATTTTCTTTAAGGCAATTGCTTCTTCTTTATCATAAGAAAGGGTCTCTTCTCCAATATATAGACCTTCTGTATTTTCTCTAAATATGACTAAATCCACATTGTCATACTTTGACTTTAAATTAGGAATGTTTTTAATCTCCCTAATATTTGCATAAAGATCATATTTTTTTCTAAGCGCAACATTTAAACTCCTATACCCAATGCCAACTTCTGTTGTTAAAGGCCCCTTTAGAGCAAGCTTATTTTTCTCTATAGACTCATAAACCTCATTTGGTATGGCATTTCCAGTTTCTTTAAAAACTTCAAATCCTGCATTTACTGTTTCAAATTCTATAGGCACATTTGCTTTGTTAAATATATTAATTACGCTTTTAGAAATTTCCTTACCTATGCCATCTCCAGGTATTAGCGTTACTCTTACCATTTTTTCCTCCTATAAATTTTTTGCAAAATTTAAGTATCCACCTTTTTTTATAATTTCTCTTTCTCTTGTAGAAAGATTTAAACTTGTTTCAATAATTAAATTGTCATTAACTTTTACCATAAAATTTCCACTATCTATTGACGAGTTTAAATTATCTATAGATATTTCATCCATTTCTAAAATCTTAAAGTAATCCTTCTGATTAATAAATTCAAGTGGAAGTATTCCTGAGTTTATGAGATTTGCTTTGTGAATCCTGCTAAATGATATTGCTATTACTGCTTTAACTTTGAGATGTAAAGGTATAAGAGCTGCATGTTCCCTGCTTGATCCTTGACCATAGTTTTCCCCAGCTACTATAAAGCCACCATTATTTTTTTTGCATCTTTCTTTAAAGTCGTCAATAATTGTGGTAAATGCGTGCTCAGATAATTTTTCGATGTTAGATCTAAACTTAAGCATATTTGCATTTGAAGGGACTATATCATCAGTTGTAATATCGTCCTTTACTTTTAATAAAACTTTTCCTGATATTTTATCTTCTAAATCGCAATTAATAGGAAATGATCCTATATTTGGCCCCTTTTCTATTGTAACTTTATGCCTTTTTTCATCGCATAAAGGATATATAAAATAATTATTATAATCTGAAAATCTCTCTGGCAGATCAATGTTTAAATCAATGTTTAATTCACAAGGGTCTGCAATATATCCTTTAATAGCTGAATAAGCGCAGGTTTCAGGGCTTGCTATATAAATTTCAGCATCCATTGTGCCAGATCTTCCTTTAAAATTCCTGTTAACTGTTCTAATGGATTTTCCCTTTGATTTAGGCGCCTGACCCATTCCTATACACGGCCCACAGCCTGCTTCTAAAATCCTTGCTCCGCTTTTTATAAAATTAGATAATGCCCCATTGTTTGACAGCATCTCTATAATATTGCTCGATCCAGGAGCTATAACTAAATCTATATCTTCATGAACCTTATTGTTTTCTAATATTTTTGATGCCCTCATTAAATCTATATAGGATGAATTAGTGCAAGAGCCTATCATAACTTGATCTATCTTTATCCTTTCATCCTTTGGAATAGTTTTTACATTGTCAGGGCTGTGAGGAAATGCCACAAGTGGAGTTATTTCACTTAAGTTAATTGCGATCTTTTCATCATATAAAGCATCATCGTCAGCAGCTAATTCTATAAAATCCTCTATGCGACCTTGCTTTTTTAAAAAAATCTTGGTGTTTTCATCTGTTGGAAATATGGATGTAGTAGCTCCAAGCTCTGCGCCCATGTTAGTTATTGTTGCTCTATCTGTTAACGATAAGCTTTTTACCCCTTCACCTGAATATTCAATTATTTTGTTCACTCCGCCTTTTACAGTTAACTTTTTTAAAATATATAAAATTACATCTTTTGCAGAAACTCCATTTTTTAATTTGCCAGTTAATTCAATATTTAACACCTTTGGCATTTTTAAAAAATACAGCCCTTTTGCCATTGCAACAGCAACATCAAGTCCCCCTGCTCCAATTGCTATCATGCCCATTGCCCCTGATGTAGGAGTATGGCTATCTGACCCTAATAATATTTTATTTGGCATGCTAAACCTTTCAAGGTGCAATTGGTGGCATATTCCATTGCCAGGCTTTGAATATATTATCCCATATTTTTTAGCACAGGACTTTATAAAAGCATGGTCATCTGCATTTTCAAATCCAGTTTGAAGCATGTTGTGATCAATATAAGCTACAGAAGTTTCAGTTTTAACTTTGTCTATGTTCATAGTTTCAAGCTGCAAATAAGCCATGGTACCTGTTGTATCTTGAGTTAAAGTTTGATGTATATTTATACAAATCTCATTCCCATAAGACAAGGTACCCTCAACGATATTTTGCCTTAAAATTTTCATAGTTAAGCTTTCTCCCATACCATCACTCCGTTTCATTTTTAATAAATATTAGTTATTATATCATAAATATTCATTTATTAAAAGAAGAATACAGATAAAAATAAAGATGAATTCAAGTTAAAATTAGCTTAATCCACCTTAATTGATTTTAAACTGCAAATAATTCTCTTATTTCATCTTCAGAAAGCGAGGATAACATCTTTCCATCCCTTAAATCATCTGTTAACACATTGTCTATCATAATCCTTTTATTCTCTTGAAGCTTTAATATTTTTTCTTCAATAGTGTCCTTAGCTATTATTTTAACAACCTGAACTGTATTTTCTTGACCTATTCTGTGAGCCCTATCTGTTGCTTGATTTTCTGCAGAAGGATTCCACCAAGGATCATAGTGAATTACAACATCAGCACCTGTTAAATTAAGCCCAGTTCCACCTGCTTTTAAGGATATTAAAAAAACTTTATCAAACCCTTCGTTAAAATCTTGAGCAAGCTCTAATCTTTCCTTAGATTTTGTAGCACCATCTAAATATTTATGTGAAATTTTATTTTTTAAAAGCTTTCTTGAAATATTCTTTAAAACAGTGGTAAATTGTGAAAACACCAATATCTTATGCTCTGATTCAATATTTTCCTCAATTAATTCTATTAATGCATCCATCTTGTTGTTTTCACCATCGTAATCCTTTATAAAAGTGCTAGGATCACAGCAAAGCTGCCTTAACCTTGTAAGCCCTGAAAGTATTTTAATTTGGCTCTTCTTAATTCCAACTTGCTTAATTGTATCGTCAATTTCCTCTTTAATGCTCTTTACATAAGCTGCATAAAGCTTTTTCTGATCTTTTGACAATTCAACTATAAAACTAGTTTCAATTTTTTCTGGAAGCTCCTTTATGACATCTTTTTTAAGCCTTCTCAATATAAATGGGTTTATTTTAGCAATTAAATCATTTAATAAATATTCATCCTTATGGTATACAATAGGAACTTCATATTTATTTTTAAACCCTATATACTTTCCTAAATAAGAAGGTAAAATAAAATCAAATATGCTCCACAATTCCCCCAATGAATTTTCAAGTGGAGTTCCTGTTAAAGCAAATTTGCTCTTTGACCTTAAATTCTTTACGCTAAAGGCATTTTGTGAATTATGATTTTTAATATTTTGAGCTTCATCAATTATAATGCTGTTAAATACGATGTTTTCATATAATTCGTAATCGTTTCTCATAATAGGATAAGAAGTTATTATTACATCATAATCATTTAAAGAATTAATAAGCTCTGCTCTTTTAGCTTTTAAACCATCAACCACCAGAACTGATAATTCTTTAGAAAACTTTTCAATTTCGCTTTTCCAATTATAGATTACAGATGATGGGCAAATTATTAAAAATTTGCTTTCACTTTCTTTGCAACATTCCATAAATGCAATGGATTGAATTGTTTTTCCAAGTCCCATTTCATCTGCAAGTATTCCTCCTAAAGATATTGAATGCATAGCGCATAGCCAATTGCATCCTATCTCTTGATAACTTCTTAAAACTTCTCTCATGGATTTTGTAATTGAGAAATCTTTTAATTTTACGTCTTTAACATCTTGTATAAACTTCTTAAATGTATCAGATCTTGTCAAAAACCTATTCTTTCCATCTTTTGTTCTATTTTCTAAATAAAAAGCTTTTGCTTTATCTAATTGAACTTTTCCTTTATTTAAATCTCTCATTGAAACATCTAAAGAATCCATTAAATTTGTAAATTCAATTAATTCATCATTTTCAATGTTTAAAACACTTCCATCCTTTAACTTGTGATATTTTTTATTTTCCCTTATGGCTTTTAAAATATTTGAAATTTCATCATTGCTAATGCCTTCTAATGAAAAATCAATATCTATTAAGCTTTCACTGTTTATTTTTACATAGGACGAAATGTTCACATTCTTATATAATTTTATTTTTTTAAAATCATCTGAATAAAATACTTCAGTTTTTTCTATTAAAGATGGAATTCCATAATCTATAAATTTATATATGCCATGAGCATCATGCAAAGTGTAAACTTCTCTCTCATTATCTACTAAAAAACCTTGAGATGTTAATTCATCTTCTATTTTTTTTTCTAAAGCATAATTTCTTAAAATAAATACATTATAATCTTTATTTAAAAGAGGGTTAATTTTAGTCTCGCCATAGTTATATTGCAACTCTATCTGTATCCCATCGTTATTTTTATCAAGATAGGATTTTACAATTAAATTTTCCTGTATAATTTCATCTTCCATACCTTCAGTTTTTGTTATAAATTTAGAGCTTATCTTTGGAAGAACTTTGTTTAAAAATTTCTTTTTATCTTCTTCTTTAACTCTAAAATAGCTTTCATTCTGCATTGATGACAATAAAACCTTTAATACCTTGCTTTGAGATTTTGATATTATATAAATATTATTATCAAAGAGAAACACCCTTAAGCTTTCATCTAATGCTATTAATTTATCGCTTATTTTAACAAAATACCCTTTATTGCCCTTTTCTATAATAAAATTTATAGGCAAATCTTCCATTTTAACTTTAACATTAATTTTTTCATCGTCTAATGTAAAATTAATGTTTTTATTTTTAAAAAGTTCTAAAAACTTAATTAAATTGTCTTCCTTTAATTCTAAACAGTTTTTAGGATGTATATCTGTCCACTTTAAACTGTGATAATCACGCTGCAATTTATTGCTATTTAATAGTAAAAATATATCCTTTAAATAATCAATTATTTTTTCATCTTCTTCATTAAAATAATGTATACTTTCATCGTAAATTAATTTTTTACCAAATTGAAATTTAGTTTCATTAAAAATCGAATCTAAAAACCCAGGTATATTGGTTATTTTGTACTTTTTATCTCCCCTTATTCCAATTAAAAAATTCACTTTAAAATAGGGCTTGTAATAAAACTGCTTAGAATAATCAAACAATACTTCAATATCTAAGGGGATTAAATTATGATTTGTAATATTTTCAGGAAGTAACATTGCAAGCTTATCAATGTCAACTGAAGGTGGATCTTTAATAAAGATATTATTAGCCTTTAAATCCTCTGGATCTTTCTTTGTGCATACAAATTCATCCACTGTTTTTTTAATTATGGCGCAAACATGAGGACAAGTGAATTTTTTATCAATGAATTTACTACAATTGCATTTAAGTTTACCTACTTTAAAATGCCCTGTATCCATTGAATATATGAAGCTTGGGTTATATTTATTTTTATAAATAAATCCATCCTCTTCATATATTTCCCCTACAACTTGTATAAAATCTTCCTCACTTAAATTATTTTCATAATAAGGATCTATTTGAATGCTTTTAATAAAACCTTCATCGTAAATTTTATTTGCTCTATTTATAACGCTAGCATCTGCCAATTGCTCTAGAAGCTTGCTTGAAAAACTTTTCATCCCTACTCCCCTTTTGAATCAAAGATATTAAAAAAATCGCTATCTATCTCTTCTTCTATTTCACCATGTTTATTGTATTTTATGCCTTCTGTTAGCACAAGCCTCCCATTAATATTTTTTTTGAAGCTTCCTTCCCATTTAGAATTATCCTTAAAAGAATAAGTTCCCTTTCCTTCAATATGGTTATCTTTAAATTCACCTATAAATTTATTTCCATTGCCATAAAATATGGTTCCATATCCGTCCATTGCTCCATTTAAAAAGCTTCCTTCATACACAGTATTTTCAAATATCATTTTTGTTCCAATACCATGGGGTATCATATTTTCCATTTCTCCTTCATAGATGATGCCGCTTTTATATTCTATTCTTCCATTAAAAATGAATCCATTTTCGAATTCTCCTTCTAAAATATCTCCATTTTCATACTTATATATTCCATATCCATCGGTTAAACCATCTAAAAATTCTCCCTTATAAATATCCCCATTTTCATAATATCTAGTACCAGATTTAAAGCTTGTATCTTCATTAAATTCACCTTCAAAAATCAACAATTTATTCTCATCATAAATTTTTCCATTTTTTATATTGCCATTTAAAAAATCCCCAGCTATCCTCCAATTATAAGAAAAGCTTAACTCCCCATATCCATTAAACTGTCCTTGCACAATCTCACCTTCATAAATTGAACCATTAGAAAAATATATCTTAGCTTTTCCATTAAATGAGCTTTTATGAGCATTTTCAAAAATAAAAAACAAATCATTATTTTCTAAAGAAAAACCAATGCCATCAACAAATTCCTCGTTTATTAAAACATCATACTCTTTATTATCTTTAGTAAAAACTCCTGAATTGTAAAAATAACCTTGAAAAAATTCACCACAATAAGAGCTTTTATCCTTAAATATCATTTCAGCATTTCCTTGGAAAAAGCTATCATAAAAATCTCCACAATATCTACCACCATCAGCGTTAAAGTAATTGCCCTTCCCTGAAAACAACCAATCTTTAAACTGGCCTTCATAATAATCACCATTTTTATAATAAAAACTTCCATATCCATTTGGAGCACCATTTTTAAACTCACATTCATATCTATTTTCGTTATTTAAATAATAAACTCCAAAGCCATGAAATAATCCATTTAAAAACTTTCCATCATATTTATTGCCATCATGATATGTTAAAATCCCTTTTCCATTGTAATATCCTTTTTTAAATTTACCTTCGTAAATATCTTTGTTAAAATCACAATACCTGCCATAGCCGTGTTTAACATTATCTACTAACTTTCCTTCATATATATCGCTATTTGCATAAAAAATCTTAGAATCACCATTCATTTTTTGATTTTTAAAATTGCTATAACAAACATCGCCATTAAAAAAATAAGCTCTGCCTTTAATTTCTCTTTCATAATATATAGATTCATCTAAACTTATCGTTCCATCATCTAAAAATAAATAAACCTTATCCTTTAAAATATCTTCAAAAATAACCATCCCCTGGCAATTTTTTTCATCAATCTTAAAATTATATTCTTTATTATTTATAGAAATTGTACCCTTTCCATAGGCCCTTCCATTTGAAAATTTAGATAATATAACAGTTTCATCAAAATATTTAATTTTTCCCTTTCCATTTAAAAAATCATTCTTAAATGTTCCCTCTAATGTGGTTTTATTAGGTAAAATATATTTGCCTTGTCCAATCAACCCATCTTCATTAAAATCCCCTTCAAAATAACCTGCATCTTTTAAAAAATACCTTCCAAAACCTAATCTTAAGCCATTTTCAAATTTTCCACAAAATTCATTTCCATTTTCATAAATTAAACTTCCTTCGCCATGAAACAAACCATTTTTTAAACTGCCTTTATATTTGTTTCCAGCGCAATCAAATATTAAACAATTTTCTAAACTATCAAAAAAAGTTTTACCATTTAAATAAAGCTTTTGATTTTTATCAATATAAAAAAACCCACTTACAAGCTCCATATTAACATCTGCAAAAGTAACTCCTATTTTAATAATTTCCTTTTGTTTAAATTTAAATATATGGTTTTGTCCATTATTTAAAGATAATTCTCCAGTATTTGTATAAAAACCTTTATAAAAAAAGCCTTTATATTTATAATCATGGCCAAAATCAAAATTGCCCTTACCATGAATTTTCCCATTTTTTATATGACCTATATAATTAATTCCATTTTTATATAAAATTGTTTTATTATTTCTCACCTTATAATAACTTAATCCTTTATATATTTTTTATAAAATAAACCCTAATGCTTATTATTATTTTCACATAATTTTAACTTAAAATCAAAAGAAGATTTAAAAAAATAATTAAAATATTCAAATTCCTTTCACAAATTCAACTTATTATGAACATAATTATGTATTAAACTAATATTGTGAAACAAATAAAATAAAATTCACAATCTTAATTTAAAATTAGAGTTTTTTATATTCTCCCTTTTTTTTAAAACTATAAGGCAAATGCAGAATTGATTTTATTAATTCTCTATTTGCCTTTTGTTTATTAAAACAAGTATAAATTTTAATATAGCCTAATATATATTATAAGTAAACTATTTTTAGGAGATATTTATGAGATTTAATGATGAAGAAATTTACGGATTAGACTTAAGACCAAGCTATAGAATAAAAAAACATGATGATGCAATAACTGAGCAGGAGTTTTTTAAAGAGTCACCTTCCCCTGAAGAAATAGAAAAAAGAGCCAAAAAAGAAAGAAATACAATTTTAAAAAGGGAAAAAAATTTTGGTGAAGTAGGCGTTAATATTCATGAGAATTTTCAGAAAATCGATATTGAATTAATTGAAGACACTCCAATTAGTTGGAATTTGTTCAATGAAGCCTCAGATATGAACATCTTAGACATGGCTAGGTCAATACAGAGCATTGGATTAAT
>JAVBPD010000066.1:0-46738 GCA_031549885.1 Clostridiaceae bacterium | reverse complement strand
ATTATGTAAATAAACTAAGAAAAGATGATATTTCAAGCATTCGTCCATGTCTTGGCTGTCATGATGGATGTATTGGACGTGCTTTTGAGGAAGGAAGAGGTTCTTGTGCTGTTAACCCTGAATGCGCTAGAGAGCTTATTGTCGGCATTGACAAATCTCCTAAATCAAAAAAAGTAGTTGTAGTTGGCGGAGGTCCTGCTGGTATGGAAGCAGCTAGAGTGAGTGCTCTTAGAGGTCATGATGTAACGCTTTTTGAAGCTTCTAATAAACTTGGTGGTCAGCTAATTTTTGGCTCAGTTCCAAAGTTTAAATCTGATGATTTAGCTCTTATTAAATGGTATGAACATGAACTTTCAAAATTAAATGTAGATATTAGATTAAGCACAAAGGCTTCTATAAAAGAAATTCATAATTTAAATCCTGATTCCATTTTAATTGCAGAAGGTTCATCTCCAATAAAATTAAATGTTCCAGGAATTGATGGAAAAAATGTTGCTTCTGCTATTGATGTTTTAAGTGATAAAAATATAGTTAAAGAAAAGTGTGCTATAATTGGAGGTGGGCTTGTTGGTTCAGAGCTTGCATTGCACCTTGCACAAAACGGGCACAAAGTTACAATAGTTGAAATTCTAGGCGATATTTTAAGATCAGGATTGCCTATGCCGCCAATGAATGAATGGATGCTTAGGGATTTGCTCACCTTTAATTCCGTAAATATTAGATGTGATTCAAAATTATTAGAAATAAATGAAAATGGCATAATAATAGAAACTAAAGAAGGTAAAGAAACCGTTGATGTAGATACAGTAATCATATCCGTTGGTTTTACCTCAAACACTGCGCTTTTTGATGAGTTAAAATTCCAATATGATGAGATATATCAAATTGGAGACGGACAAAAGGTAAGAAATATTCGTGGTGCTATTTGGGATGGATATGAAGTAGCAAGAAATATTTAACTTTTAAAGGAGTGTTTTACACTCCTTATTTTTTTTATGCATATAAAATATCTAAATTACTACTATATTTATATGCATTGACAATTATAAACATTGCTATTAAAATAATATTCAAGTTGTTTTTATTATTAGTTCATATCGTATATTTCTTCATAAGAAAGGATGATATAGGTGAAATCAAAAGAGTTAGCTAAAAAGCACAAACAATATGTAATTGATATGAGAAGAGAATTTCATATGAACCCAGAACAAAGCATGCAAGAGTATAGGACTTCACAGAGAATTAAGGAAGAACTTGACAAAATAGGTGTTGAATATGTTGCCTGCGGAGGAACTGGCGTAGTTGCTACCATAAAAGGAAAGAATGAAGGCAAAACTGTAGCTCTCCGTGCAGATATGGATGCTCTAAATTTAACTGATAAAAAAGAAAAAGAATATAAATCACAGGTTGAAGGTATGTGTCATGGGTGCGGACATGATGGCCATACTGCCATGCTTCTTGGAGTTGCAAAGGTACTTAATGAAATAAAAGATGAATTAAATGGAACAGTTAAATTATTCTTTCAACCTGGTGAAGAAGTTGCTGAAGGTGCAAAGGCTATGATAAAAGATGGGGCTCTTTTAGGTGTTGATTCTGTTATGGGAGCTCATTTGATGGTAGACTACCCAACTGGCCTTATTTGTGCTCAATCGGGCTCTTTATGTGCTTCTACAGATCTATTTAAAATTAAAATAAAAGGTAAGGGCGGACATGGTTCTATGCCTCACCAAACTGTAGATGCTGTTGTTGTAGGCTCAAGCATTGTTATGAATTTGCAAACTTTAGCTTCTCGTGAAACAAGTCCTCTTGATTCAGTGATAATATCAGTTGGCATATTTAAGTCTGGAAGCAGATTTAATATAATTGCTGAGGATGCATATTTAGAAGGTACAACAAGATATTTTACCTATGAAAAAAGTGAAGAAATTCCAAAGTCCATAGAGAGAATTGCAAAAGCCACAGCAGAAGCTATGAGAGCAACAGCTGAAATGGAATATCAATATCTTGCACCGCCAGTTGTAAATGATGAGACATGTTCAAAAATAGCAGAAAATACAGTAAGGAGCCTCCTTGGTGATGAAGGTGTTGCATTTGTAGAAAAGACACCAGGTGGAGAAGATATGTCTTTCTTTATGAAAGAAAGGCCAGGAGTAATGGCATTTATTGGAGCTGGCAATAAGGAAAAAGGCATTGTAAATCCTCATCATCATCCACTATTTGATATAGATGAAGATGCTTTAGAAATAGGAACAAGTTTTTACGCTCAGTATGCCATAGATTTTTTAAATTTTTAAAATTTTAAAAAGGACATCTCTGTCCTTTTTAAATTAAATTCCAAATAAATCTGATACATCTTCATCATCTATTATTCTATTAGATTTTTTATTTGCATTTGACAACATGCTGTTCATCTTTTCTTCAACAGATTTCTTTAATAAAGATTCAAAATCTATATCTCTAAGCTTAAAAAATAATGTAGGATCTTCATCAAACCTAGCTCCAATTCCATAAAGAACAGCAGCAACATGTTTACACATACTAGCCCAATCAGGACATGAACAATTAAATTCTATCTCTTTAGGTGATGGAAATAAGCCAGTTTCATGAGAAGTAAAAACTTCTCCAAGTGCCTTTGGAAATTTTCCTTCAACAAGCTCCTCAATGCCATCAATTTTATTGCTGCATTTTGAAACAATATTTTCCCATTTTGCTTTTGAAATTGGTTTAAACCTTATATCAATCTTATATGGCTTGCTGCTGCTTCCTTGCACTAAAGCGCTTACTTCACAAGAATTAATTTGAAGATCAAGAACAAAGCCATTTTTCACATAACTTCGTCCCCTCCCTATTCTATTAGAATAATCGGCATAACTTTCAAGATTTTTATTCCAAGCAATTCCCCACCAAGTATTAGAAATCTTTTTTCCTTCAACTATCACAGGGCTTATATTTGGATTTTTCTTCTTTAGCTTTTCAATTTGCTTCCTAGCCTTTTCCCTTTTTTCTCCCACTGACACATATTCAGGGTATCCCCACATATTATCACCGCCTTCACACAAGTTTAAATAGATCAATCAATTCATCATTGCTCATTTCTGTAATCCAGTTTTCACCTGTACTTGCAATAATATCTCCAGACAATTTAAGCTTATCTTCAATCATAGAATCTATCTTTTCTTCAATTGTACCAGTGGTGATCATCTTATGAACCATAACATTTTTCTTTTGCCCAATACGGAAAGCCCGGTCTGTAGCTTGATTTTCTACAGCTGGATTCCACCATCTATCAAAATGTATAACATGGTTTGCAGCAGTTAAATTAAGACCTACCCCACCTGCTTTAAGAGATAAAACCATAAATGGAACATATTCATCTTTATTAAATCTATCTACAATTTCAGATCTCTTTTTAACCTCAGTTCCTCCATGCAATATTAAACCTTTTTGATTAAATATAGTTTCAAGATAATCTGCAATAGGCTGTGTCATTTCTCTAAATTGAGTGAATACTAAAACCCTTTCATGTTTTTCATAAATTGTTTCACATATTTCAGATAGCTTATCAAATTTACCGCTGTATTCATATTTGAATTCGGATAACCCTAAGTATTGATCTGGATGATTGCATATCTGTTTAAATTTCATAATGCTTGCGAGGACCAAACCTTTTCTTTCAATACCTTCAGCCTGCTGAAGTTTATCTTTTATCTCATTTACAAGAGCTTTATATAGCACAATTTGTTTTTTTGTAAGAGTAGTATATGATTTTATTTCAATCTTATCAGGTAAATCTGAAATTATGGCTTTATCTGTCTTTAACCTCCTCATAATAAAAGGATTTACCACATCTTTTAACCTTGAATAATTTTCACTTTCTAAAAGGTCTTTAGATAGGAGAGAAAATTCCTTTGAAGTTCCTAAAAGCCCTTTGTTTAGAAAATCAAATAAAGACCACAAATCAGAAAGCCTATTTTCAATAGGTGTTCCAGTCATAGCAATTTTAAAAGATCCATTTATTGCTTTTATAGCCTTTGTCTGCTTTGTAGATGGGTTTTTAATAGCTTGAGCTTCATCTATAATGATTAAATCCCAATTATGTTCTTTAAGCTCTTCTATTCTTGTGGCCATGCCGTAAGTTGTAATGAAAAGATTTGCCTCATCTGATATAGTTTTATTTTTTGAATGAAGCACAGAGTATTTTATCTTTGGGGCAAATTTTGCAATTTCATTTTCCCAGTTACCAATTAATGAAGCTGGAATCACAAGCAACGCTTTAAAACTACCATTTTCCCTTAAATATTCTAAAAGAGCAAGGATTTGAACTGTCTTCCCTAAGCCCATATCATCTGCAAGAAGGGCTCCAAATCCTAGGTTTTTCATGGTATAAAGCCAATTAAACCCAACCTCTTGATAATTCCTCAAATGAGCTTTAAAATCTTTCTGCAATGATATATTTCCTATTTCTTTAAAATTGCTTAATCTATTTCTGATAGATTGTAACCACTGTCCATTTGTTATTCCCATATCAACTTCATTGCCATTTATGCCTAAAATTTCATTAGGATTAAGCTCCATCCTCATAGCGTCTGCTAAAGTTAAATTGCCTAAGTTGGACAATTCTTCAGCCTTTTCATATGCATTTAATATAGCAGTTAGTTTATCGTGATCTACCTCAACCCATTTTCCCTTAATAAATGATAATCCATTTGTCAAAGACAAAAGCTCTTCTAGCTCTTCCTTTGTTATCTTTTCGCCACTTAAATATATTTCAGGCTTAAATTTTAAAATAGCGTCCATACCGATCTTAGATGGAGCTTTATCACCAACAGCAATTGAAAGCTTAGCTGAATTTGAATTTTTCTTCCACCAGTTAGGCATTCTGCATAGTATGCCACTTTCCTCATATAATGGTATTTCCTTTAAAAAAATATAGGCTTCTTTCGAGGAAAATTTTAACGGAGAAAAAAGTTCACCATTTTCAACTAATTCTGATATAAAATCGCTTCTTTCAGAGGCTTTGCTAACTGTAGATAAAAGTCTTAAAAGAAGATCATTTTTATCTTTGTACTCTATTAAAGCATGCTTAAGTGGAACATGATTTTCTTTTTTATTTTTACTGCTTGTGCTGTATGTAGCTAAAAATGCAAATGGATAATCCTCATGTTTGCTCTCAACAAGGTGAAAACAAACTCTGCCCATTACATTAATGTTAGGGCTGTGCTCTTTTAAAAACTCATCAACTGATCCTTCATATTTTTCAATCTCAAATTTAAATGCTTTTGACAAATTATCCCATATGTCTTTTACCCAATTTGAATTAATATATTCAGCTCCTAATGCAAAAGGCACGCTATTTAATATATCTTGAATCTCCTCTTCTTCAATAGGGGATGCTGTTCTTGTAAATTCAATGAAAGTGTCGTAAGATATAGATTTTATAAATTTATAGCAAATAAGATGTACAAAAGATAAAGACAGCGACATGTTTTCAGATTTATTTTCAAATCCAAAATAAAACAGAGATGTATAAGGGTTATTTTTAAAATTTTCATATAAAATATCATTATCATAATATTTTTCATTTATTGTAAAATCATATTCTATAGTCAATGACCGTTCTAAAAAACACGCTATTAATTCTTTATTTTTTACAATGGTTTTCATTATCATTCCTCAATTATGTTTAAATTTATTAATATTATACCAGAATATACACAAAAAAAACAAATTTAAAAACTAAAAATTATAGCAAACTATAATTCTTTTAATCATGATTTTTTTAATGTATAATTATTTCAAAACAATTTAATGATTTTTAATTTTAAACCTTAAATTGAATTTTAAGAGTTTACTTAAGGAGAAAAGTTATGGAAGATAAAATATTGGAAGCTCTTGGTGACCTAAATGAGAACTTCACCAAACTTAATGATAAAATCACTGCTTTAGAAACTAAAGTTGATAAGAATTTCGTTGAACTTAATGGTAAAATTGATAATAAAACAACCATCCTAATTAATGACATTTCGTCTGAATTAAAAACTATGACAGAATTAATAATGAATAAAGTAGATAGTTTAGAAAAAAACCTAAGAGAAGATATTGACTTTATGGAAACAAACACAGCAAAAAATACATACGACATTAAAAAATTACAGCTGCAAATAGCTAAGTAAATTTAAAAAGGTAGGCTAAATTTCTAATTATTATATATCCTACCTTTATATTTTTTAACCCTTAAATGTAATTAATGGCCTAAGGGTTGCCACAACTTTAATGAGCTTATATTCAATTAAAACATCTATTATATCTTCTATTTTTTTATATGCTTCTGGAGCTTCTTCGTATAAAAGCTGTGTATCATGACAAATTACTCTACTTTTTAAAGAAGTGTATCTTATAGATTCATGTGTATATTTATCTCTAATTCTGCTTTTACATAAACTTCTTGCCCATTTTCTGCCAGCTCCATGGGATATAGAATAGCAAGATTCTTCCCCATCTCCTATAGGTTTTACAATATAAGTAAAAGTACCCCTTGATCCTGGAATTACCACCACGCCATTTGCTGACGAAGTTGCACCTTTTCTATGAATGTATTTATCATCATATTTTTCTAAATAATTATGAGTACAATCAATTATTCTTTCAGCATAACTTTCAAAACCAAGCCATGAAATAAGTTTATTTGCTACAATCTCCCTGTTTCTCTTTGCCCATAAACTAGCATGATCATGATACTTAATATACTCCTTAGCTTCATTGCTGCCATCCTCATATCCTGTTTCATTATTAAATTTTGATAAAATATGAGCACCATAAGATCTTGAACCTGAGTGAACGAGTAAAAATATATCTTCATGGTATATATTTAATTTTTCATACTCCTTATTATCATAAACCCTTTCTATTCTTTGAAATTCAGCAAAATGATTTCCTCCGCCAATTGTTCCCAAATCAGGAATGGGACTTTTCTCATTAAAATCATTTATATAAGGTACATCATTAAGTTCTATAATGTTGTTTAACCTGTTTTGCCACTTCTCAATTTTAAACTTTTTTAATGAAATTCCTGTTTTAAAAAAACCCATTCCACATCCGATATCCCCGCCTATTAAAAAAGGATAAATATGCCCTTGCGTCATTACAGCCACTCCCACAGGAGTTCTCCCTGGATGAAGATCAGGTAATCCTATTACATTTAAAACACCTTTATATTTTGAAATATTCTCAAGTTGCTTTACTGCAGAAGATTCTATCCAATTTTTATTATTTGTTATTATTTTAAATTTTTCCATCAAACCCCTCTATAATTTTGCAAATTTATTTTTCATTCGTCCATATATAAATTATAATATTAAGCAATCTTTTAAACAAAGTAAAATACTTTTATAATTATTTATTAAAAATTTCAACAAGAATCAAGAAATATTGTAAATTTTTATAAATTTAAGTTAAGTATATATATTTTTATTTACTCAATACTATAAAAAATATATAATATAAGTGATTGTTAATTAACAATCATTTATATTAAATGTGCTTTAATACATGAAAGATTATCTATGTATAACATTAAGTTAATATAAGATTGGCAATGTAATTAAGATTATCGTGTTAAAAAAAGTAGCGTTGTGGACTTAAATGTCCTATACAGTAGGGGCGAAGTGGATACGCCTGTATGAATAAGGGTAGATTACCAATCTTCGTTGACGAAGCCCACACTTCTATAAGTGGCGGGTAGTTCACAGAAGTTATTTAAAGCAATACAAAGCATATTATTCCATTCAAGATAAATCTTTTATTACAGGCCCTATCTTGTTTGTAATTTTATGTCTTTTTATTTTGAATATAATTTTCAAGTTACTAATCTTAAAAGTATATTTTGGAGGTGTATTATGTCAGCAAAAACCACATGCAATTGTTCTATTGATTTTTCGAAACTAGACGAATTTATTGACAGCCTGGATACTTTAAATGGCTCCCTTATCACAGTGCTTCATAGAGCACAAGATATATATGGCTATTTACCTAAAGAAGTTATGGCTCATGTTTCAGAAAAACTCCATGTCCCAGTCTCAAAAGTTTATGGTATAGTAACTTTCTATTCATTTTTCACTACTACATTAAAAGGTACTTTTAGAGTAAATGTATGTTTAGGTACTGCTTGTTTTGTTAGAGGTGCTCAAAATGTTCTCAATGAATTTAAAAAGGAATTAGGTATAGATGTAGGTAAAACTTCAGAAGATGGACTATTTTCTTTAGATGCTCTACGCTGCGTTGGAGCATGTGGACTTGCTCCTGTGGTTTCCGTAAATGGAAAAGTATATGGAAAGGTAAAACCTGAGGATGTTAAAAATATAGTGCAAGAATACAAAGATAAAGGAGGAAGCATAAGTGAGCAAAATTAAATCTTTAGAAGAATTAAAAGCCCTGCGAGATAAAGTTCGAGCAAATACTGATTTAAGAGTAACTGGTGAAAATCCTGATCGTATTGTAATATCTATAGGTATGTCAACATGTGGTATATCTGCTGGTGCAAGACCTGTGATGAAAGCTTTACTAGATGAAATAAGAGAAAAAAATATAGAAAATATATCTGTAGTATCTACTGGATGTATTGGTTTGTGCTATGCTGAACCTTTAGTTGAAATTAAAGAGCCTGGAAAAGACCCTATAAGATATGGTAATGTTACAAAAGAAATGGCCAAAGAAATAATAGATAAACACATATTACAAGGAATTCTCCTAGATAATGTAATAGTAGGAAAGGAGATCCTTAAGAATGAGTAAGTTTAGAATGCACCTCTTAGTCTGTGGCGGAACAGGCTGTATGTCTTCTGATAGTGAAGGATTAATGACAAATTTAAAAGAAGAAATTGCAAATAACAATTTAACTGAGGAAATTCAAGTAGTTAAAACTGGATGTTTTGGTTTTTGTGAGCAAGGTCCCATATTAAAAGTTTATCCTGATAATGTATTTTATGTTCAAGTAAAACCTAGTGATGCCAAAGAAATAATAAATGAACATGTAATTAAAGGTAGAACTATTGAAAGATTATTATATGAAGATCCAATTAAAGGAGAAACCACATCAGAACACAGGCATATTCCATTTTATAAAAGCCAAATAAGAGTAGCATTAAGAAATTGTGGGATAATTGACCCTGAAAAAATAGAAGATTATATTTCAGTTGATGGGTATGAAGCTTTAGGTAAAGTTCTAACTTCTATGTCCCCTGATGATGTTATAAATGAAATTAAAAAAAGTGGCCTTCGTGGTAGAGGTGGTGGTGGATTTCCAACTGGGTTAAAATGGGAATTTACAAAAAAATCTCAAAGCGATAAAAAATATGTAATTTGTAACGCAGATGAAGGTGATCCAGGCGCATTTATGGACAGATCAATTTTAGAAGGTGACCCACATAGCATACTTGAAGCTATGTGTATAGCAGGGTACGCCATTGGGGCCGATGAAGGCGTTATATATATAAGAGCAGAATACCCTCTTGCTGTTGAGAGGCTTAAAATAGCTATGGCACAAGCAGAAGAAATGGGCCTTCTTGGAAACAATATCTTAGGCACTGATTTTAACTTCCACATTAAAATAAATTTAGGTGCTGGAGCATTTGTATGTGGAGAAGAAACATCCCTTATGAATTCTGTTCAAGGTGGCCGTGGCGAACCAAGAATTAAACCTCCTTTCCCTGCTGTTAAAGGGCTTTGGGATAAACCTACTAATATTAATAATGTTGAAACATATGCAAATATTTGCCCAATAATCTTAAAAGGTGCTGATTGGTATAACACAATTGGAACTGATAAAAGCAAAGGTACAAAAGTATTTGCACTTGCTGGAAAAATTAACAATGTAGGACTTGTTGAAGTGCCTATGGGAATACCATTAAAAGATATTATTTACAATATTGGCGGCGGCATTAGAAATGGTAAAAAATTTAAAGCAGTTCAAACGGGTGGTCCATCTGGCGGTTGTATACCTGCCGATTTAATTGATTTACCTATTGATTATGAATCTCTTCAATCTATTGGCTCTATGATGGGTTCTGGTGGAATGATCGTTATGGACGAAGACGATTGCATGGTTGATATTGCTAAATTTTATTTAGAATTTACTGTTGATGAATCTTGTGGTAGATGCACCCCTTGTAGAATTGGAAACAGAAGGCTTCATGAGATACTAGAAAGAATCTCAAAAGGTAAAGGAACTATGGAAGATTTAGATATATTAAAAGAATTAGGTAATATAATAAAGGATTGTTCTCTTTGCGGCCTTGGCCAAACTGCACCAAATCCGGTTTTATCAACATTAAATTATTTTTATGATGAATATAAAGCTCATGTTATAGATAAAACTTGCCCAGCAGGAAAATGCACTGATTTATTAAAATATAAAGTTATACCTGAAAAATGCATAGGTTGCACTGTTTGTGCTAAAAATTGTCCTGTTTCATGTATTTCGGGAAGCCCTAAAAATGCTCATGAAATAGATCAAGAAAAATGCATTAAATGTGGTGTATGTTTTAGCAAATGCCCTGTGC
This sequence comes from Clostridiaceae bacterium, assembly GCA_031549885.1. GTDB lineage: Bacteria > Bacillota > Clostridia > Clostridiales > Clostridiaceae > WQUF01. The sequence continues at coordinate 36,182 of JAVBPD010000066.1, read as the reverse complement.
ATGCTATAATTAAAGGTTAGGAGGTAAACAATGGTAAACTTAACAATAAACAATATTAAGGTTTCTGTAGAAGAAGGCACCACAATAGTTGAAGCTGCAAAAAAAGTTGGAATTCATATTCCTACCCTATGTCATCTTGACATGCATGATATAAAGATGGTAAATCAAGTTGCAACTTGTAGAGTTTGTATGGTAGAAATTGAAGGAAGGAGAAATCTTGCTCCTTCTTGTGCTACGGAAGTAACAGAGGGAATGGTGGTACACACAAATACCCTAAAGGCTATAAAAAGCAGGCGTACAATTGTAGAGCTCTTATTATCTAATCACCCTAAAGATTGCTTAATATGTGAAAGAAACCAAAATTGTGAGCTTCAATCCTTAGCAGCTGAGCTTGGCATTAGAGAAGTTAAATATGATGGGTATAGGTCACATCATGAAAAAGATACTTCTAGTTTTTCATTAATAAGAGATGCAGAAAAATGTATTCTATGCAGAAGATGTGAAACAATGTGCAATGAGGTTCAAACAGTTGGCGTATATTCAGCAGTTCACAGAGGTTTTGATACTGTAATTGGCACGGCATTTGATAATCCTATGCTTGATACAGTTTGTACATTCTGTGGCCAATGTGTATCAGTGTGTCCAACAGGTGCTTTAACTCAAGTTGATAATACTGCTGAAGTTTGGGCTGCATTAAGTGATCCTGAAAAATATGTAATAGTTCAAACAGCACCTGCTGTAAGAGTGGCTTTAGGTGAAGAGTTTCATATTGAAGCTGGAACTAATGTAAAAGGCAAAATGGTATCAGCCCTAAGGCGCATAGGATTTGATAAAGTATATGATACAGATTTTGCAGCAGATTTAACCATTATGGAAGAGGCTAATGAATTAATTGAAAGAATAAAAGGAAATGGACGTTTACCTATTTTAACAAGCTGTTGCCCTGCTTGGGTAAAATTCATTGAACACCAATTTCCAGAGCTCTTAGACGTTCCTTCAACATGTAAATCTCCTCACGAAATGTTTGGCGCAATTGCAAAAACCTACCTAGCAGAAAAACTTGGTGTTGACCCTAATAAAATAGTTATAGTTTCTGTAATGCCTTGTATTGCTAAAAAATACGAAGCTGCAAGACCAGAGCTTACATTAAGTGATGAGAAAAAAAATGTGGATTTAGTCATTTCAACAAGAGAACTTGCAAGGATGATTAGAGAAGCTGGTATTAACTTTAATTTGCTTCCTGATGAAGAATTTGATGACATAATGGGTGCATCTTCTGGTGCTGGTGTCATATTTGGAACATCAGGTGGAGTTATCGAAGCAGCTTTAAGAACTGCTTCTTCCTGGCTTAGTGGAGATAAATTAGGGAAAATTGAGTTTAATGAGCTTCGTGGATATAAAGGAATAAGGGAAGCTGAAGTTGAAATAAATGGTCAAAAATTAAATATAGCTATTGCTCATGGTCTTGGAAATGCAAGAGAACTTCTTGAAAATGTAAGAGATAATAAAGCAAACTATCATGCCATTGAAATAATGGCTTGCCCTAGAGGCTGTGTTGGCGGTGGTGGTCAGCCTTATTTTGAACACGATATAACTGTTCTTGATAAGCGCACTGAAGCCATATATCAAGATGATGAGAAAAGCACAATAAGATTTTCTCATGAAAATCCAGAAATCAAAAAACTTTATGAAGAATTTCTCGAAAAACCTGGCAGCCACAAAGCTCATGAACTTCTTCATACAAAATTTACCAAAAGAAGTTTAATTTAATTTAAATAATTTAGGAGTTAATATTATATTAGCTCCTTTTTTTGTTATAATTAGATTAGAAAATACTATTAAGGAGGTTTTTTTTATGAGCAGAGCTTATATTATAACAGGTTCTGCCGGACACCTAGGTATAAATATCGTTAAAGAGCTTGAATCTAAAAATTGCAAAATTTATGCGCTCATACTTCCTACTGATGATACAGCTAACTTAAAAAAGACATCAGCTAATATAATAGAATGTGATGTCAGGGATTTGTCAACTCTTGATAGTGCATTTTCAAGGATTAAAGAAGATGAGATTTTTGTAATACATGCTGCAGGCATTGTAACTATTTCTTCAAAAGTAGATAAAACATTATATGATGTAAATGTAAATGGTACTAAAAATATAATTTCTATTTGTAAAAAATATAATATTAAAAGATTAGTATATATAAGTTCAGTACATGCTATAAAAGAAAAAGAAATGGGAAATAAAATTACTGAAGTAAATGAATTTTCTCCTAATAAAGTCTTTGGGGCCTATGCTAAAACAAAGGCAGAAGCTACCTTTCATGTATTAAATAGTATTAAGGAAGGATTAGATGCTGTTATTGTACACCCTTCAGGAATAATTGGCCCTTATGACAATGGAAAATCTCATACTGTGCAGCTTATTAAAGATTATTTAAACAATAAATTATTTGCATATGTTGATGGCGGATATGACTTTGTTGATGTGAGGGATGTTGCTTCATGTGTAATTTCTGCTTGTATAAATGGAAAATGTGGTGAATGTTACATACTTTCTGGGCATTATATAACTGTGAAAAATTTACTTGAAAATTTGCATGATATAAGCAAAGCTAGAGAAGTTAAAGTTAAATTGCCAATGTTTTTAGTTAAAATTATTGCACCATTTATGGAAATTTACTATAGAATTGTTAAACAGCCCCCTCTTTTCACTTTATACTCATTATATACTTTAAAGAGCAATGCCTTATTTAGCAATGAAAAAGCCAAACATGATTTAAATTTTAACCCCAGAGAATTAAAACAAACCTTATATGACACTATAAAATGGCTTAAAGAAGAAAACCTTGTTAAATAAAAAGAGACTGTTGCTAAGCCAATTTAGCAACAAGTCCCTTTTTTTGTTAATTTTATTAATTATAATTTCTATTTATTATCTGTCTTATCGTATAATTTATTTAAAATTTTATGGGCAAATTCACGACCACCAATTCCAAATGCAATAGCAAAAGCAATTGCAAGTGCACCTAATATAACAATAAATGCTGTATTCACTATATACATTGCAAGTCCTAATTGGCTTAACATCATAAATACTGCAACTACAATAATTATGTATTTTACAGTACCAGCAATGAATTTTGAGGCTTTTGTATTATTTAAAATTAAATTTTCAAGCCAAGTTCCAAATAATATTCCCACTGCAATAATAATAAATGCGCTGATTAATGAAGGTATATAAGAAATTATAGCACTTCCAACTTTTTGGAATATTTCAAGTTGTACTACATTAAAAGCTTCTACTGTAAATAAAATAATTATAATATATCTTACAACTTCACCAATTAATTTTGATATGGAAAAATTATATATCTTTCCTTCCTTTTCTCCCATTATTGATTTAATGGCTCCATCTAATCCAACGCTTGACAATACTCCAGCTAAAAGATTTCCAGCCATTTTAGCAATAAATACTCCAATAAATATTAATACAATAGCCACAAATATTAAAGGAATCATATTTATAATCATATTTAGCATATTTAAAGCTGGGGTAGAAATAGCAGTAATATTAAGAGCTTGAAATGCAGCAATAAAGGCAGGAATTAAGATGAGCACATATACAATATTCGCTATAACTGTAGATAATTTCATAGTGTTTTCATCAATATCAATTCCTGCTTTAGTTTGGAGTTTATCAATATTAAATCTATTTAATATTGTTAACAAGATATTTTTTAACATTTTAGCAATAAAAAATCCGATAATAATTATTAATACTGCAGCTAAAACGTTAGGCAAGTAGCTTAAAAGAGTTGTTGTCATATCCATAATTGGCTTTGAAACACCCTGCATGTTTAACTTATCTAATATTCCTGGAACAAATAAAATAAATACAATAAAGAATACAATATTTCCTATGAAACTAAGAGAACCTTTAGAATCACTTAACCCAATTTTATCAGTATATTTTTCAAGTCCTAGTTTTTTGCCACCTTTTACCACAATAGCTCTAGCGATATTTGCAACAATAAAAGCAAGTAATAGGATGAGTAAAGCACCAATAATACCAGGTACAGCGCCAATAATTGGATCTAATAAGTTTTGTAAAAAATTCATAAAGCACACTCCTTTTAAATTTTTTTTAAACAAGCTTTATTACAGGAATATGTATATTAAGCCTAATTTATTCATTAAAAATAAATTAAATAATACATAAACCCTTTGGTAAAATATTATTAAGATATTGTGATTTGTGGAAATTTTAAATGGTTAATAATGAAATTAATATCCTAACAATCACCCCCCATTATTTCCTAAATTAATAATTTAATTAAAGTAAATATTTGTAATTATAAAATATTTTTTCATATTTCTAATAAATATGCTATTTACTAAATTATATTAATAAAAAATAACGATTACAATATATTAAATAAAATGTAACAAATAATATACAAAGTAATTAATAATAGTACTTATTTTATAATATATTAATCTAAAAATTTTTTATTATTTTTGATTTTTAATACTAAAATTAACTGTTCATTAATATTTTTAAATAGGTGATTGTTTATGAAATTATTTTTAGGTAACTTTACAAAGAGGAAATCATATCCTCTATTTATTGTAGTAAAAAAGAAAAACTTAATTCTTTCCACAATTATATTTTTGCTTATATGCCTTGTAATTCCTTATTTCTTTTATAAAACCATTTCAACTTCGAATTTTAATGATGAAAATTTAAATTATGCAGAAGTTTCCGAATTAAATGATGAAGAATTTATAGATAATACCAATAGTAAAAATTTAATTAAATGGTTAGATTTTCAAGTTCCCTCAGAAGTTATGGCACAAGCTTTGGCATATGATATTAAAACCCATGATACAGAATATCCAGTAGGATGGATTGAATTGATTTCTTATTGTGCTGCCAAAAATTGGGGTGAAATACCTAATGGAAAGAAATCTAAAGATATAGATGATGTTGTAAAAAGAATTCAAAATGGAGAATCTATGAATGATATTACAAAGAAAATGAAAAATTATTCATATTTTAAAGAAAGGTATATAGCTGTATTAGGTGGGCTTGTTGGGTATTATGAAATTGAACAAGATGATAAAGACAATCCTTCAAATAAAGTTTATGTGAAGAAATATGGATTAAAGGGCTTTTCTCCTATAGCAAAAGGTTTTTATTTTTCTCATTATGATGATTTTGGAGTATCAAGATCATATGGTTATAAGAGGAAGCACTTAGGAAACGATTTAATGGGAAGTGTTGGCACGCCTATAATAGCTATTGAAAGCGGATATATTGAAGCAATAGGATGGAACCAATATGGTGGATGGCGAATTGGAATTAGAAGTTTTGATAAAAAAAGATATTATTATTATGCTCATTTAAAAAAGGATCATCCTTTTAATTTAAATTTAAAGGAAGGATCTATTGTGCAAGCTGGAGATGTAATTGGATATTTAGGAATGACTGGTTACAGCTCTAAGGAAAATGTAAATAATATAACTACCCCTCACCTCCATTTTGGCCTTCAAATAATTTTTGACGAGTCTCAAAAAGAAGGAATGCACGAAATTTGGATAGATGTGTATGATTTAATAAACTTTCTTCAAAAAAATAAAATGCCTGTATATAAAGATGCAAGTAAAAAAGAATATTATAGGGCATTAAATATAATAGAGTTAGATGAAAATTGATAATACATATTTTCAAAGGGGATGATCATCCCCTTTGAATTATTTCTGTAGAAATTTTAATAAATCATCAGAAACATCATCTAAACTATGATTTTGATTTTTTATTAAAACAACTTCGCACTCTTTAACTAAGGCCTTAAATCTATCCCTTAATTCATAAACGTTAATATTGCTATCACCTTCTTCTAAAAATAAAATGCAAGGCATAGTTAACTTTTTTAAATCCTCGTCTGTAAATAATGGGACTTCCTGCTTTCTTTGATTAATTCTTGCTTCAATGAATTTTTGATAATTAAGTATAACATCAGGTAAAGGATTGCCTTCATTTATAAATTCTAAAACATTATCAATTCCTTCTTCTAGCTTAGGAAATATAGAAATAGCAATATCTTTAAATTTATTTTCATCATGCACAATTCCAAGAGGAGATATTAAAACAAGCTTAGATATTTTTTCAGGTTTTTGACTTGAAAATTTAGCAGCTACAAAAGCCCCAAGTGAAGATCCAATTAACATTGTGTTTTTTATGTATAAAAAATCTAATACATCAGAAAGCCACTCTATATAATCATCAGTATCATAAGAAAGCCTGTTATCTATACTTTTTCCTGGTTCACCAGGCATATCTAATGCATATACTCTAAAATGTTTACTAAAACTTGAAATATACTCAACCCACATAGCTGAATTCATATTTCCAGAATGCAAAAATATAATAGACGGTGCTGTATCTTCTCCTGCTGCGATGCAAAATGTATCTCCAAAACGGCTTTGAATATTCAATTTACTGTATTTTACTGAAATCTTTTCTAAAAGCATATCATAATAATTTAAAACCTTATCTTTAGATTCTTCTGAAATAAATGATCTCACAACTGCTCCCTCCTTAAATTATGTTCTTTTAAATATCATAACACTAAATAAATTTTTATTCTAATCTTTATAACTTGGCAATTTTTAAATTTTATATTAATTAATTCTACTAATGATCATAATATAAAATATAATAAAATTATTTTATTTATTTTGATACAAATAAAAGTACCTGTGTTATATTTAATAAGAGATATTAATTAAAGGAGCATATTTTATGAAACAAGACAAAAAGGTTTTAATTATAGGTTTTGTTGTACTATTATTGTTTACAAATATTTTTTCATTTCTTTTTGGTGGAATATTTATAAGAAACATATTTGGGCCACCAAATGTTGCATCAAGTGGCCTATATAGCAAATTAGACCAAGTCAGAAAAGATTTAGAAAAAATGTATGATGGAAATGTTGATGAGTCAAAATTAATAGATGGAGCATTAAAAGGCATGGCAGATTCGTTAGGAGATCCCTATACAGTTTATATGGACGAAAAAGAGTTTGCGGATTTTACAAGTCAAGCATCTGGAAAATTTAGTGGTATTGGAGTTCAAATACTTGCAAACCAAGATATAAATAAAATAGTAGTTGTAGATGTATTTAAAAATTCTCCAGCAGAAAAAGCTGGTATGAAGACAAATGACTACATAGTTAAAGTTGAAGATACTGATGTAGATGCATCAAGTTCAGATAAAGCAGTCTCACTAATGAGAGGTAAGGAAGGTACTGAAGTTAATGTAACCATTTATAGAGAAGGTGAAGGAAATAAAGTATTAACAATGAAAAGAGCAGTTGTAACGGTAAACACTGTATCCTCTGAAATGATAAATGATAAAGTAGGCTATATAAAGGTTTCTATGTTTGATGAAAACACAGCAGATAATTTTAAAAATTCTTTAAATGATTTAAAAAGCAAAAATATGAAAGGACTTATTTTAGACCTTAGAGATAACCCAGGTGGGCTTGTAGATCAATGTGTTAAGATGTCTTCAAATTTCATTAAAAAAGGCGATATAGTTGTAAGCACTAAAGGTAAAAGCTCAGAGGAAGAAAAATTAACATCATCTGGTGGAGATTTTATAGGATTACCTATGGTAATCCTTATGAATGGAAATTCAGCATCAGCTTCAGAAATATTAATAGGTGCCATGATTGATTATAAATTGGCGACTACAGTTGGAACAAAATCTTTTGGCAAAGGTATTGTGCAAACTACTCATTCCTATGGCGATGGAACTGCACTTAAGGTAACAATATGCAAATATTACACCCCATCTGGAAACAATATACAAGGAACAGGATTTAACCCAGATATCAATGTAGAATATCCTGATGATCTATTAAAACAAGTATATTCAAGAGATAAAGACCCTCAATTCAACAAAGCTTTAGAAACCATAAATAGCAAATTATAAAAAAATTCAGCATGTAAAATGCTGAATTTTTTATTTCAATAATTAATATATCTTAGTTAATTTTAATTTAAAAACAATTAGCCCTGGTATTGGCACTTTACTTAAAACTCTTCTTTTATATGTTCACGGCTCTGGTTCGGAAAGTTGCCTAGAAAATACAATAATTAATTTATAAAAAGAAGTACTTAGTTTTGGCACTAACACTGGCATTGCCCCTTGCCTTAAGCTTAGCATATTTATACTGTACTTCGTTATTGAAGTTATGTCAATATTTTTTATTAATTTTTATTTTATTTACTACTGCTTGTGATATTTTTTTTTAAGTTTTCTTCCTAAAAACCATTGTATAATATATATTATCACCCAGCAAATAATGGTTAACATCCCAATTCTAAAAAAATTTTCTCCAGTGTTCATATATAGCATAGCTTTTGCACTTATTTCAAGATTTTGGCCTTGATTTGAAAATCCTGATTTTATCATAGAATAATATAATCCAACAATTAGAAACAAAATTCCTAAAAAAACAGGCAAAAATCTAAATTTGTATAAAAATTTCATAACAATACTCCTTGAAAAATCAAAAATAATTTAATAAATATAAAAGAAATCATTTTTCTATTATGTAATTAATTCTATTTATGTTAAAAAAGATAGTAAAAATTGTAAATTTTATAATCAAACTTTTATATACTTTATTTTCGTCTTTTGATCCTCTAGAAGCCTTTTTAAATCATCAAAATCTAAAAATACTGTTGCAGTATTATCATTAGGATGAATTCCTATCTTTTTCATTGAAATTAAATCTTTATCAAATACTACTACAACTTCATGGTTTTTATCATTTAAAACTCCAAATGGGGTAACTGCACCTTTTGTGAGCTTTAAATATTTCATAAGCCTTTCATCAGAGGCAAAACTTAATTTTGTACAACCTAAATCTTGCTGAATATTTACTAAATTAGCCTTTTTATCTTTATTTAATACAATTAAATAATGTTCATTGCCCTTTGCATTTCTCACAAATAAATTTTTTACTACATTTCCTTTTGAAGTTATATTTAAATTTTCCATTTCCTCAATTGTATAAACTGCTTCATGCTCAACAACTTCAAAATTTATGCCTTTTTCTTTTAATGCGCTGTATACTTGTTCTTTTTCTAGTTCGCTCATTACGTTTTTCCTCCTTTTAACTTAAAAACTCATTTAAGGCTTTTATAGTTTCATCGATATTATCTTTCTTTATAAAATAGTGGGTTACAAATCTAAATACATTAAGGTCTGGTCCATTTATTTTTATACCTTTATCAAACATAAACTCTTGCAATTTATTAATGTCCTTATTAGTGTTAATCTTAAAAAATACCATATTAATTTCAACATCATCTATATTAAGTTCAACTTCAGGTATCTTAGACAATTCATTTGCTAAATATTTAGCCATATCGTGATCTTCAGAAAGCCTATCAGTCATCTTTTTTAAAGCCACAAGCCCTGGAGCTGCCATAAAACCAACTTGCCTCATTCCACCTCCCATTATCTTTCTATTTTTTCTTGCTCTTTCAATAAAATCTGTATCTCCTGCTACTATAGACCCAATAGGAGCACAAAGCCCTTTTGATAAACAAAATGTTACGGAATCGCAGTACTTTGTAATGTCTTTTACATCTACATTTAAAGCTGTTTTTGCATTAAAAAGCCTTGCACCATCTAAATGTACGTTTACATTGTATTTCTTCGCACCTGTATAAATTTTTTCCATTATTGAAATTGGTACAACTTTACCGGAAGAATGAGCATTTTCAAGGCATATAAGGGCAGTTTCTGGATAGTGTATATCTTTTTCTGTACGGATTTTACTTAAAACTTTTTGGGGATCTAAAATACCATTAACGCTCTCAACAGTTCTAAATTGTACACCAGATATAATTGCTCCAGCTCCTGCTTCATGCTGAATAATGTGGGAATCATCACCTAAAATGACTTCATTACCTCTTTTTGTATGAGTTAAAACAGAAACCTGATTTCCGAAAGTACCGCTTGTAACGAAAAGTGCTGCTTCTTTGCCTACAAGCTTTGCAGCATATTCCTCCAGTTCATTTACAGAATCATCTTCGCCATATACATCATCTCCCACCCTAGCATTTAACATAGCCTCTTTCATCTCTTCTGTCTGAAGTGTTACTGTATCACTTCTTAAATCGATAAAATTCATAAATTTCCTCCTAAATTAATTAATTTTTTCCTACAATTTTAGTGAAATAACCTCTTGGCACTAATCCTTTTTTTATGCCATCTGTAATAATTAAATATAATGCAGCTGTATCAAACCTCGCATCATGATAATTATTAGTTCCCCCAAATAATCTCATGGCGCATTTATTAACACTTTCCTCGGATATTTTTAAAAAATCAATTACTTCTGCAAGTTTTGGGAATTTATAAGTTCCATTTGGTTTATATATTTTGCAAATATTTTTATAATAATTCATAGAGCAAAATGTATTTTTAGGTTTAAAATTAATACCTAATGAATTAAATTCTGTTACTAAGAAATTAATATCAAAGCTAACGTTATGCCCTATTAATATATCTGCATTTATAAAATCATTCTCAAATTCATTAACTAAATCTTCTATATATTTACCTTGGCTAAGTTCATATAGCTTTATTAGAGAAAATCCGTGGACTTTTTCAGCTTCTGGGCTCATTTCATCTACTGCAAAAAAAAAGTTTTTGCCATATGTAGTTTGAGGTTTTGTGCTCGTATTCACTACAATATAACTTAATTGACAAATACTGCCAGGAACTCTATCTGTGGTTTCTGTATCAAAAAATAATAACTTCATTGTTTTCCCCCAATAATCATTAATATATTTATTTTACTATAATTTTAATTCTTAGTAAAATAAAAAAATTAATAAGTATTGCTATTTTAAATTCTAACTTTTATGCTATTTTATATATAAATTAGTTTTAATTAGCTTTTAAAAAAGCATAAGTGTTATATAAATATGCTATAATTAAAATATAATATAGTTAAAAAACTTGGAGGATGACTATGGCTCATATTGAGATCTTATCTCCCATAGAGGATTTGATTTTTAAAGCAATCTTTGGAAAGAAACAAAATTTAGATATATTAGAAAATTTTTTAAAATCAGTAATAGACATTCCTGCTGAAGAGTATGACTATCTTGAGCTTTCTGATACTAATTTAAGAGTTAATCATAAAAATGATAAATTTGGCATTTTAGATATTAAATTATATACTAAAAATGGTAAAATCATCGATATAGAAATTCAAACTTCCCCTATATTCGAAATGCGACAGCGTATTTTATATTACTCTACAAAAATGGTTTGGGAGCAACTTAGTTTGGGGAATAGCTATAATAATATAAAGCAAGCTATTTCAATTGTGATTTTAGATTTTAATTTAATAAACGAAAATAATGAATATCATAATTCATTTGTGTTATATGATAAAAGAACAGATACAGTTTTTACAAATATGTTAGAAATTCATACATTAGAGCTTAAAAAGGTGCCTGATATTTATGACAATTCTGAATTATTTTACTGGTTAAAGTTTTTAAAATCAAAGAGTGAGGAGGAACTTAAAATGATTAGTAAAAAAAACCCAGCTATAGAAAAGGCATATGAAGAGCTTCTAGCTTTAAGTCAAGATAAAACCACAAGGGCAGAATATGAAGCAAGATTAAAGACAAAACGAGATGAAATTTCTCGCCTTGAAGGTATGTATGCTTTAGGTGAAGCTAAAGGCAAAGCTGAAGAAAAAATTTTTATTGCAAAAAACTTATTACTAATAAATATACCAATATCTCAAATTGCTATTGTAACAGGTTTATCTGAAGATGATATAGAAAGATTAAGATAAATACAAAAAGATGAGAGTTTTACTTCTCATCTTTAGTTTTTTAACGTGAAAATATATGAAATTATATATTTATTTATGAATTTATATGTGTTATTATGAATTTAATATAAAATGAATGAAAGTAAGGTATTTTTTATGAATTTCGAAAAGCTATATACTGTTGACGATATTGCTAAATTTACTAATTTATCTACAAGAACAATTAGAAATTATTTAAAAGATGGCATCTTAAAGGGGAAAAAAATAGGTGGTCAGTGGAGATTTTCAATGGAGGATATAAACAAATTTATTAACGAACAAGATGCTATTAAAGAAATAAGAAACATTGATAATGAAAATTTAATGGATTTTATAAATGGAGTAAACACTGATTTTAGTGGTGAATTGCAAATATGTACTATAGTAGATTATTATTCTACTGAAAATATAGCTTCTAATTTATCTAATAAATTTTCAAATCTAGTTTCAAATTTAATTGAAGAACAAAACCATGGAAAGTTTAGTTATTATTATTTTAATGAAGAGCAAAAAGCTAGATATACGTTTTTTGGACCCCCTAATTTTATAATTGAAGCTATGAAAATTTTAAAAGAATTATGGGAAGAAATAAATTCAAACAAAAACATTTTTTCTTCAAAAGAAAAAGACTTTCTTAAAGGAAGACCTGATTACCCAAAGGAGTTTATAGATTATTTATATAATGAATTTTCAATTGATAAAAACAAGGTTATTGCAGATATTGGATCTGGAACTGGAAAATTAAGCAAATGTTTTTTGGAAAGAGCAAATAAGGTATTTTGTGTTGAACCAAATAAAGATATGATAAAAATTTCAAATGAATGTTTAAACCATTATAAGTACTATGTTCCATTAGATAAATCAGCTGAAGATACAAAAATAGAATCCAATTCAATTGATTTTATAGTTTGCGGGAATTCATACGATTATTTTGATAGAAGCCTTGCTATACCTGAATTTAAAAGAATATTAAAACCTTCTGGAAAAGTAATAATAAGCTATTATGCTCCTTTCAATGACTTATATTCTAGCGAAATGGAAATCTTGAGTAAATATTTTATAAATCCCACTATGAATCGAAACTATTCAAACCAATTTAAAGATGGAGAATATATTGAGAAAGAGTTTTATCATGAATTTTATGAAGGCATTGAAGAATTTTTATCTGGATGTTTATCTCATTCCTTAGCTCCAAAACATACTGATGAAAACTATGAGCTATACAAAAGAGGTTTAGAGGATATTTTTAATAAATATAAAATAAATGATAAAATTAAAGTTAAATTTAGACTTAAATGTTTCACTGGAAATGTTGAAAGCTTAATATATTAAAAATAAAGATACCCTAATTGGTATCTTTAAATGTGATTTTACAATTGCTTAATTTCAATACAACTATTTTTTTCTATGCTATTTTTAACATCTATTAGCCGTTGGTTTTCAGAACCAATGAATTTTAAAGATAGGTTTTTTTTATCCATTTGAAATTTTCCATCAATTAAAATATCTACATATTGTAATAAATTCATGTACTTTTCTTCTTTTATTATCTGTTCCCACAAAAAACCTGTGTATATAATAATGTTTAAACCAATTTTTTTTATTTCTTTAGCTAAATAAATAATAGGCTCTACCTGCATAAAAGGCTCTCCTCCGCTAAATGTTACCCCATCTAAAAGAGGATTTTCTTTTATTTTTTTTAACATATCATCTGCTAAAATCAAGGTGCCTCCCTTAAAATCATGGCTTTTAGGATTATGGCATCCAAAGCAATTATGAGGACATCCTTGAGTAAATATTGTAAAACGAATTCCTGGACCATCTACAATAGATTCTTCAACAATGCCAAAAACCCTTAATTTAATCATAAATTATGCTTAGTCCTATCATTTACTTCTGAAAGTTTAGCATTATTAAATTTATCAAGGTTTCCAACAAGATAGCCAGTGATTCTTCTTATCCTTTCAAAAGGATACTCTCCTTCACTTCTTCCACATTTAGGGCATATATCATCGATTATTCCATTATAATTACATAAAGGATCCCTATCAACTGGATGATTTATTGAACCATACCCTATGCCTTGATCTTTCATAAATCTTATTATCTTTTCAAAAGCTTCAATATTTTTACTAGCATCACCATCAAGTTCAACATATGTAATATGTCCTCCATTTGTAAGGGTATGATATGGTGCTTCTATCTTTATTTTTTCATAAATTGTTAATTTATAATATACTGGAACATGAAAACTATTTGTATAATATTCTCTATCAGTTATTCTAGGCAAAATTCCAAAAAGCTTTTTATCAATCTCTACAAACCTTCCTGCTAAACCTTCCGCAGGGGTTGCTATTAATGAAAAATTAAGTTTATGTAAAATAGACATTTTATCCATCTTACATCTCATAAAAGAAACTATTTTAAGACCTAAATCCCTTGCATGCTCACATTCACCATGATGTTTTCCAACAAGTGCCACAAGGCACTCAGCAAGCCCAATAAATCCAACAGCAAGGCTGCCATGTTTTAAGATTTCTTCAATATTATCATCTAAGGAAAGGCTTTCTGAATCAAGCCATACTCCCTCACCCATGAGAAAAGGAAAATTCTTTTTACACTTTGACGATATTACCTTTAGCCTTTCTAAAAGTTGATCTATACATAAATCAATCATTTTATCTAAGCTATCAAAAAATAAATCTATATCACCTTTAGCCTTAATTCCAAGCCTTGGAAGGTTTATTGATGTAAAGCTTAAATTTCCTCTCCCATAAGTGATTTTTTTATCTGTATCATAAACATTATCTATAACTCTTGTTCTACACCCCATATAAGCAATCTCAGTTTCAGGCATTCCTTCTTTGTAAAACTTTAAATTAAATGGTGCATCTTGAAATGAGAAATTAGGAAAAAGCCTTTTTGAACTTACCTTACATGCTAATTTAAACAAATCATAATTTTTGTCTTCTTTATTAAAATTTATTCCTTCTTTTACTTTAAATATATGTATGGGGAAAATTGGAGTTTCGCCGCTGCCAAGCCCTGCCTCTAGTGCAAGAAGAATATTTTTTATTACCATTCTTCCTTCTTTTGATGTATCCATGCCATAATTAATTGATGAAAAAGGAGTTTGCGCTCCTGCTCTTGAATGCATAGTATTTAAATTGTGTATAAGAGATTCCATAGCTTGATAAGTTTCTCTTTCTGTGGTTTTTATGGCATCGCTTAAAGCAAACCTTTGGCATTTATGAATAATATCATTAGGGAAGCCTTCCTTTAAAAGCATTTTAGCTTCTGTTTCACAATATTTTAAATGATCATCCATTCTAAGGCTTACATTATCATCTAATATGGATTTTTGTATGGATTTAATTGTATCATCTACATGTTCAACATCAAGCATTAAAGCAAATGATTTAATAAGAGTTAAAGCATAATTTTTAATAAAAGATTTCTTTACTCCTTCAGCAAGAGCATAATCAAAATTAGGTATACTTTGGCCTCCATGTTGATCATTTTGATTTGATTGAATTGCAATGCAAGCAAGAGCAGAATAGCTTGCTATGCTATTAGGCTCCCTTAAATAACCATGGCCTGTTGAAAATCCTCTCTTAAAAAGTTTTATTAAATCAATTTGACAACATGTTGTTGTAAGAGAATAAAAATCCAAATCATGTATATGTATATCACCTTCTTTATGAGCCTTTGAATGATCCTGTTTTAACATGAACATTTTATAAAAATGCTTAGCACCTTCAGAACCATATTTTAACATGGTGCCCATTGCTGTATCGCCATTTATATTTGCATTTTCTCTTTTTATATTTGAGTCTTTTGAATCTTTAAAAGTAATGTCCTCATAAATTTTCATAAGCTCACTTTTCATTTGCCTTACTTTGCTTCTTTCAGCTCTATAAATAATATAAGCTTTTGCAACATCAGTATAACTATTTTCTATTAAAACTTCTTCTACTATGTCTTGAATTTCTTCTACATATGGAAAGATTAATTTTCTTTCGTTAAGTCTATTTATTATACTTTGTGAAATAGACTCATAATAAAAATCTGGCAAAGTATAGCCTAATGATTGAAATGATTTTCTTATTGCGTGAATTATTTTATCTTTGCAAAATTTTACAACTCTTCCATCTCTTTTAACAATTTCCTCTATTTCATTTTTTATTACAATCTCCATAAAAACCCCCTAATTTTCAAAACTGCGCAAAAATCACTATTTTTTCCAAAATAAAAACGCCCTGCTAAAGAGCAGGGCAAATTAACCTATATAATATGATCCCTCCATTCTCTTACCCAAGAATTAAAAAAACATTAAAAGCAAGCAGATATCCTGACTTTATGCTTCATCCTTAAAAACGCCTTCTCATCTTAAATAGACAATGGCAATTGTTTTCTTGTCTGCATTTACAGTAGGGGCAAGCCTGTCCTGGATTTTCACCAGATTCCCTTTATATATAAAATATAGTACTTGCATTTATTTTGTATTAAGTATAGCATATTCATAAATAAATGGGTAGATCTTTGTTTAAAAATTAAAGATCTACCCAAAACCATTTACTTTACTGAAGCCAAATAATCATCAATGATTTTCCAATAATCTTCCTTCTTTTCGTCAGAAATCCAAGCCACATCAAAAGAATTTCTTGCAATCTGAACTATATCATCAACAGTTAATTCATATTTTTCTGCTAGGGCATACAAATCATCTGAAATATAGCTTTGAAAATAAGCAGGGTCATCTGAATTTACAGTAATCTTAATGCCTTGGTGCAATAATTCAAGCATTTCTTTTCCTTTCATATCATCTACTACAAAGCTATTGGATACAGGACAACAAGTAAGTCCAATATTGTGCTCCTTTATATAAGCTACTAAAGATGGATCTTCTACAATATTTGTACCATGATCTAACCTTTCAACTCCAATATCCATTAAAGCTTCTCTAATATGACCAATTGAATTTTCTTGATCGATATCGCAGTGCATAGTAATATGAAAACCATCTTTTTTTGCTAAAGCAAAAACTTCTGCAAACTTTTTAGGCGGGTTATTTCTTTCATCTGAATCTAAACCAATTCCTAAAATTTTATCTTTATATGGCAAAGCTTTTTTATAAGTTTCCATTGCTGACTCTTCAGACATATCACGTAAGAAGCACATAATTAAATGTGACTCAACTCCCAGCGCAAGTCCTTGCTGAGTTGCCTTATAATATCCATTAATTACAGTTTCAAATGGCACTCCACGGGATGTGTGAGCTTGAGGGTCAAAAAACAGCTCAGCATATTTTACGTTATTTGCTTTTGCTCTGCTTAAATAATCCATAGCAAGGGCACAAAAATCATCTTCATCTAAAAGCACATTCATAGCTGGATAATATACCTTTAAAAATGAAGTTAAAGAATCAAATTCATATGCTGCCTTTACCTCTTCAATTGTGCTTTGACCAATATCAATATTATTCTTCCTTGCTAATTGTAATTTTAACTCTGGCTCTAGAGTCCCTTCAAGGTGGAGGTGAAGCTCTGCTTTAGGCAATCCTTGTATGAATTCTTTAGTTACCTTAGTATTTAACATATAAATCTTCCTTTCTAAAATTAATGGCTCATTCTAACTGTAAGTTTAATGGTTTTTAGATGAGATTACAAC
This sequence comes from Clostridiaceae bacterium, assembly GCA_031549885.1. Classification (GTDB taxonomy): domain Bacteria; phylum Bacillota; class Clostridia; order Clostridiales; family Clostridiaceae; genus WQUF01. Next base: position 18,591 of record JAVBPD010000066.1, on the reverse strand, counting down.
TAAAGGCTAAATTTTTAATCAAATATAGGATGCAAAACATTTACAGAAACTATTTTGCTCCAAAAGTTCTCCTCTGCATAAGGCATACAAGGATTTTTAATATTTCCATATGGCAATATTTCCTGTTCCAATTCTTCTATTTTAGATATTTTACCATTGCAATAATCAATTAATATATTTTTTACTGTTTTTAATCTCATTATAAGCCCACCATATCTAATGTCTTGAACTTCAAGCCCAAAAGGTTTAAAAATTTGAAGCCATTTTTCTTTAAAATAAGTATAAAATTCTTCAATGGTTTCAATTAATTTAGCTATTCTATTATTTGCAATATCAAGCAAAGCTTCCTTATTTCCCTCATTATAGAGCTTTCTAATATCTAAACCTAGATCTGATTTTAAATATAGTATGTTGCATAACAAGGCATGGCTTTTAAATATTGGAATGAAAGTTTCAGATAAATAAGGAATTAGTTCATTTAATTTTTTAGAATACTCTAAATAATATGATGCAGTTTCTCCTTTAATTAAGTGAAGGTCAAATATTCCTGATAAAACATCTTGAAACAATAAATACTTTGTAGGATATATATTTGTAAAATCTTTAGGCATATTTTCTGGTTTAGGAAAACAATCTAACATTAAATAATCTTTAAAATTTACTCCTGTTAATATTTTAAACTGCTTTTCAACTCTTAAATTAGAAAATTCATCATTATAATTTAATTCTGAGTAAACCATTAGGCTTGGAAGTATTGATAAATATGAACACTCTGCCCCGTCATCCCCCCAGCAAGCTACAAAAACATCTTTAATCTTATTCTCTTTAGCAGAGGAAAGAGCTACTTTTGCAGCTTCAATGCTAAAATTATTATCAGGAGTAATAGACCCCCAACACCATGCTCCTGCAGCAAAAACAATGTTATTTTTAAATTCTAAATGCTTCTTAAACATATTGTCATATTTTGCTTTGTCTTGAGAATAATAATCCCAATAAACCATATCTACTTCTTTAGGTATCATATCTAAAACTTCTCTTTCAATATTTCTACCTTTTCCAGAATAATAACCACCAAAAGCCAATGTAAAAAACATATCAGACCACATTCTAGGAGAAAAACCATATTTTTTACATATTTCAATAACCCTCTTTAAATGCTCAATCATAATAGTTGTTCTATTTTTATATCCATTATTTTTCAAAAACTTCCCAAGGCCAACCATAAAAGCTTCATCCATGCCAATATGCATGGTGCGAGATCTAAAGTTTTCAGAGCAAGTTTTAATAAGAGCATCTATAAAATCGTAAGTTTTTTCTTCACCAATTAATAAAATATCTCCAACATCCTTAATGTCCTTAAAAGAATTCCACCTTAAAGCTTGATTTAAATGAGCTAAAGTCTGAATACAAGGTATTAATTCAATTCCAAATAAATCACAATAAGACTCTATTTCCTTTATTTCATCTTTACTGTACCTTCCCCTTAAATACCCAAAATAAGGATAACCTTTAACTTCTATAGTATCTTCTGTATATAACATTAAATAATTATATCCCATTAATGCAAAATATCGAATCATGATCTTTGCACCATCTACGCTAACTACACCATTCCTTGAGCAATCAAGCATTACTCCAAGGCTTTTAAAACATGGTGATCCATGAAAATTAAAATAACTTTCATCGCTTAATATCATAGATAATCCTTTATAAAAAGCCGGCATATTAGGATATTCAATGTTAATTTGCCCTTTTTCATTGTTTATATTAAGGTTAGAATTTAAGTTTAAATTTGCATTTAAAACCATGCCTTCATTTTCTGAAATCTCAAAATCTATAACTTTTTGTATTTCTCTAATACCTAGTTTTATATGATCTTTTAAGTTTGAAATGTTAAATTTCAAAATAAAACCTCCTCATTTTTTAGTGATCTTTGGCGTATAAGGCAGCCCCTATAATTGTAATTTTAAACATAATATACATCCAACAATTATATAGTAAGTTTTAAAAAATACCTTGTCAAAACATTAGTGAGTTTATTCAAATATAGATTTTAATTTCTCAGTTTACTGGTTTTACTTAGTAAAATAGCGGTAAAAATCAAATAATAATTCAGTAAAAGTAATTGACTTTTTACTAAATGATATTTATAATATCTTTAAAACCTTTTCATTAAGCAATAAAAATTTTGGAGGGATATTATGAATAAAAAGCTACTTTCACTTATTGCTGCAAGCATTCTGTCCATTTTAACCTTGACAAGCTGTGGAGGAGGAGGAAATTCTTCCCAAAATACTCAAGGCGCTAATACTGAAGGTGCCACATCAAAATCCGGATCAACTACTAAAATCCGTTTTGCAACATGGGATTCAGAGTCAAATTTAGCATTGCAACAAAAAATTATTGACGAATTTAATAGCTCTCAATCAAATATACAAGTTACCCTTGAAGCCTATGGAGATGATTTCGACACTAAAATATCCGCTGGAATGGGCGCTAAAGATGCTCCTGACCTTATGTACATGTGGAATTATCCTCATTATAAAGATGCCCTTGAACCTTTAGATGATTATATAGCAAAGGAAGGCGCAGATTTTAAAAATAACTATTATGAAGCTTTATTAACCTATAATTCCATGGATAACAAGGTGCTTGGAATGCCTGTTGGATACACTACTCATGCAGTTTACTACAATAAAGATCTCTTTGATAAAGCAAATGTAGAATATCCTAAACCAGGTTGGACTTGGGATGATCTAATTGCTACTGCAAAAGCATTAAATAATCCAGCAGAAAATATAAGCGGTTTTGCATTTTCAGGAAAACCTGATCCTTATGATTTTGAAATGTATCTTTGGAGCAATGGATCATCCTATTGCGATAAAGACGGAAATACAAAAGATTATTTAAATAGCGATAAAGCTGTAGAAGTTTTTACGATGTTTCAAAACATGTTAAAAGATGGATATGCAATTACAACAGAAGGCTCTGGTGCAACTGAAATGAAATCAGGAAAAGTTGCTATGTTTATAAATGGTTCTTGGTCCATTGATAGCTTAAAAGAAGCAAATATAAATTTTGGACTTGCTGAGCTTCCTTCATTTAAAGGTCAAAAGCCTATAAGCATTATTTCTACTTCAGGGCTCTCCATGTCAAAGGATAGCAAAAATAAAGAGGCAGCTTGGGAAGTAATTAAATATTGGACAAGTGATAAAGCAAATAAAGATCGTATAGATTATGAATTGCCAGTTTTAAAATCAGTGGTTTCAGAAACAAAAATCGATGAAGATAGCACAAAGGGAATTTTCTATAAGATGTTAACTCAAAGCCAAGGATACACGCCAGCATCTTTTATAGTGCAAAATTGGAGTGAACTTTCTGAAAATTTAAATCTTGGATTTGAAAGCATATTTAATCAAACAACCTATTCTGATCCTAAAACTACACTTGACTCAATGGCAGAATAATTTTTATACATTCAGAAGGGAAGTGTGTATTTGTGAAAAACAAATGGAGCATTGCCACACCCTATTTATTTATATCACCTTGGATATTAGGGTTTTTATTCTTTACTTTAGGCCCTTTGTGTGTGTCTTTAATAATGAGCTTTTACAATTGGCCAGTGACCTCTGCTCCAACATTTATAGGCATTAAAAATTATATAGACATGTTTACTCAAGATAAACAATTTTATAAATCTTTAGCAATAACTTTAAAATTTGCTGCAGTATTTGTTCCTTTAAATATGGCTGGGTCATTAATACTTGCTCTTTTAATAACTCAGCCTGTAAAGGGAGTTAAAGTTTTTAGGACAATTTTTTATTTGCCTGCTGTAGTTTCTGGTGTTGCAGTTTCAATTATATGGGGATGGATCTTAAATAGCAAATATGGAATTTTAAATTATATTTTATCTTTGTTTGGAATTAAAGGTCCACAGTGGTTAATAGATCCTCGCTGGGCAATAGTTGCCATTGTAATTGCCAGCGCCTGGGGACTTGGTACCATGATGCTTATTTTTTACACTGATATTAAAAGCATTTCAAGAGAAATGTATGAATCTGCAGAAATAGATGGAGCATCAACCCTTAGGCAATTTTTTTCTATAACAATTCCAATAATTACACCTACTATATTGTTTAACTTAATAACATCGACTATCGGAGCTTTGCAACAGTTAACTCTTGTTCTTCTATTAACAGGTGGAGGACCATTAAAGTCAACTTATTTTTATGGACTTTACGTTTACAATAACGCATTTAAACATAACAAGTTGGGATATGCCAGCGCCAATGCTTGGTTTATGTTTTTAGTGATTTTAATATTAACTGGCATAATCTTTAAATCTTCCTCAATGTGGGTTTTTTATGAAACTGAGGTGGCTAAAGACAAGAAAAATAAAAATAAATTGAAGAAGGAGAACGCTCAATGAAGACTTCAAAATTGCAAAAAGCTTTCGTTTACTTTTTATTAATAGCCTTTGCTGTTTATTTCTTGTTCCCTTTCTTCTGGATGCTTATGACATCATTAAAATCTGAAAGTGAGGCTTTTTTTTACCCTCCAAAAATATTGCCCACGAAGTTTATGTTTAAGAACTTTGTAGATGCTTGGAATTCTCAACCCTTTGGTTTATATACATTTAACTCTCTACTTGTAACAATTTTTACAACCATTGGGCAAATTATTTCTTGCTCCTTAGTAGCATTTGGGTTTTCAAGATATAACTTTAGGTTTAAAAATATATTATTTATGCTGCTGCTTTCAACTATGATGATACCTTGGGATGTAACTATGATTCCATTATATATGCAATTTAATATGCTAGGATGGATAAACACTTTAAAGCCCCTTATAGTACCAGCTTTTTTTGGATCAGCTTATTATATATTTTTATTGAGGCAATTTTTAATGAATATTCCAAAGGATTTAGAAAATGCAGCTAAAATAGATGGAGCAAATGACTTTCAAACATATTTGCAGATATTTATGCCAATAATGCGAGCACCATTAACTCTAATTGGAGTTTTAAATATTTTAACAGTTTGGAATGATTACTTAGGACCCCTTATTTTTCTACAAGACAGAACAAAATACACCTTAGCTTTAGGGCTTGCATCCTTTAAAGGTGTTCATGAGCTTCAAATCATTCCAATAATGTGCATTACAATTATCATGATAATTCCGCCAATAGCAGTTTTTGCATATGCCCAAAAATATATTGTAGAAGGCATAAGTGGCGCTATTAAATAAAAAGGAGGTTTTGTTTATGTCAAGAAAACCCAAAAGATGGGAAGATATAGACATCTTAAATATAGGGCGTAAAGATGCTCATGCTTATTTTTATCCCTATTATTCAATTGAAGACGCATTAAAAATGGATATACAAGACAGCATGGGATATATGAGTTTAGATGGACAGTGGAAATTCCTTTTCTTAAGGGCACCAGAATATTCGCCAGAAGGATTCTATAAAGATGATTTTGATACAAATGGCTTTGATACTATAACTGTGCCCTCCTCATGGCAAAGAAAAGGATATGGAAAGATGCACTATACAGATTTAGAATATCTTTTTCCCATTAATCCTCCTTTTGTTCCAACAGAAAATCCAACTGGAATTTATAGAAGAGATTTTTATATTGATAAAAAACATTTAGAAAAAAAAATAACCATAAAGTTTAAAGGTGTAGATAGCGCATTTGATCTTTATATAAATGGCAGCCATGTAGGATATAGCAAGGTTAGCAGGCTCCCTTCAGAGTTTGATATTTCAGAATATATAAGAGAAAATAAAAACACAGTTACAGTAAGGGTATATCAATGGTCAGATGGCACATATCTTGAAGATCAGGATATGTGGTGGTTTAGCGGCATTTTTAGAAGTGTAGAGATATATGCAACCGAAAAAATATTTTTACAAGACTGCAAAATCACAACAGATTTAGATGAAAATTATGAAGATGCTATTCTTAAATTAGATATAAAGATAAAAAATGAATTTTTAAACAGCAAAGATATAAGCGTATCTGGAATATTAATTGATAAAAACAAAGAAGAAATTAAGAATTTTAATAAAAAAATATTAATTGAGCACGGCTTTGCTTCTATTTTATTTAATGAATTTATAAAAAGCCCTCTTAAATGGACTGCAGAAACCCCTAATTTATACACATTGCTCATTCTTATTAAAGAAGGCAATAATTTATTGCAAGCTATTCCATTTAAAATTGGTTTTAGGAAAATTGAAATAATAGATGGCTCTTTCCTTGTAAATGGAAAGTATATAATGTTTCACGGAGTAAATCGACATGATTATGATCCAAAGGAAGGTCGAGCAGTTTCAAGAGAAAATATGCTTTCAGATGTTATTTTAATGAAACAGCACAATATAAATGCAGTTAGAACTTCACATTATCCAAATGATGATTATTTTTATGATTTATGCGATGAATATGGGCTTTATGTTATAGACGAGGCAGATTTAGAGTGCCATGGTTTTGAATTAACTGGCAATTATAATAGAATTTCTAATTCAAAAGCTTTTGAAAAAAGCTATGTAGACAGAATAGAAAGATTGGTTAAAAGAGATAAAAACCACCCTTCTATTATAATGTGGTCTTTAGGAAATGAATCTGGCTTTGGATGCAACTTTATTTCCATGTATAATGCATGCAAAGAGCTTGATGAAACAAGGCCAATCCATTATGAAGGAGATTCAGGTGATATACTTTGCGATGTATATTCTACAATGTATACAAGATTAGAAGCGCTTAAAAAAATTGGAGAAGATGAAGAAAGAAATAAACCTCATATACTTTGCGAATATGGTCACGCCATGGGAAATGGCCCAGGTGGGCTAAAGGAATACAATGATGTTTTTTATAAATATAAAAGCCTTCAAGGAGGCTTTTTATGGGAATGGTTTGATCATGGCATGGAGGAATTAGATGAAAAAGGGAATATTTTTTATAAATATGGTGGAGATTATGGGGACTATCCCACAAATAAAAATTTCTGCATAGATGGACTTTTATTCCCAGACCGCACACCTTCTCCTGGCCTTTTAGAATATAAAAAAATCATAGAACCTGTAAAAACAAAATTAAAATGTTTTAATGAAAACTCTGCCATATTAGAAATAACAAATTATTACAACTTTAAAGATTTAAGCCATTTAAAAATGGAAATAAAAATTGTATGCAATGATTCTTTAATAGAGGAAATAAATTGTGAAATTCCTCAAATAGACCCAGGTTTATCAAAGGATGTTCAAATATCGTTTAAAAATATTGAATTAGAATACAATACAGATTATTATTTAAATGTAATATATAGGTTAAAAAAAGATGAAAATTACGCTAAAAAAGATCATGAAGTTGCAAAGGAGCAATTTAAACTTCCAATATACAAGGCAAAAGAATACAAAAGAGAATTAAGTGGTTCTATAGAAATAGAAAAAACTCAAATACACACAGTTTTTAAAAATGAAAATTTTAATTTAATCTTTAATCACATTGACGGACATTTAGAAAGCTATGATTATAAATGTGAAAATTTAATAAAAAGCGGTCCAAAGCTTACACTTTGGAGAGCCCCTATTGATAACGACATGTACAAAGTAGATGATTGGAAGAAAAAATATTATTTGCATTTATCAAGCGAGCAGCTTGAAAGCTTTCAATATGAAATTAAAGAAGGAATGGTTTTATTAAATGTTATAGTTTATTTTGGTTGTTTAAATCAAAGCTGGGGTTTTAATGTAAATTATACCTATAAAATATTTGCAACTGGAGAAATTATTGTGAGCATAAATGGTAAGGTTGTAAAAAATGGCACAACTATTCCAGCGCTTTTACCTAGAATTGGAATTGAAATGTTTACGCCTAAGGCTTTAAATGCTGTAAAATGGTATGGAAAAGGACCTGGAGAAAGCTATGCTGATTCAAACCTTCACACATGGATGGGAGTATATGAAAAAGATATAAAAGACCTTCACACAAACTATGTGTACCCACAAGAAAATGGAGCAAGATCCAATTCCAAATGGTTTAGCCTTCATAATGAAAAAAGCACCCTTTTATTTACTAGCAAAACTCCATTTTTATTTACAGCACATGATTATACAAAGGAAAGTTTAGAAAGCGCAAAACACCAAAATAATATTGAAAAGTCACCGTTTAACGTTATAAATATAGATTATGAGCAACTTGGACTTGGCAGCAATAGCTGTGGAGAAGAGCAGCTTCCAGACTACAGGCTTTTTGTAGAAGATTTTAATCTTACATTTTCTATTTCTGTAATTAATAATGGAGAGGAAATTGAGAAAAGTAAAATATGGATGGGAGATTGCAAGTTATGAATATAAATTTAGAAAAAGTACCATTTAGCACTTTTGGATCCTACTTTGCCATAAGCATTATAGATTACGAGCTTGTTTTAAAGGAATTGCATGGAGGGGATGAATCCCCTTCTGTTATTTTTAAGATAGTCCCTGTTATAGATGGAAAAGATGTTAATTACAATATAAAAGCCACAGAAAATGAAATTATAATAGAAAATGATACAAATAAATATTGCAAAATAACCATGGCAGACGAAAAATCAATTCATTTTTTATTAAATGGCATAGATCTTAAGCTTATTGCATTGAAAAATAGATATGATAGCTTAATACCTTTTGAGTTAAACCAATATGAGTACCATTTATATACTAAAGAGATAAAAATCATGTTTACTCTTTTAAAAGGAAATTGGAATATTGATGCCCCATGGGCTTATGTTGGCAACGATAAAATAGAAATTGATTTTAATTCTAAAAATGAAGAATCATTATTTGTTATGGAAAGTTATAAAAGCATATGGGATAAAAAGGAATATTCAGATTATGAAAGTGCCCTTTTAAAAAATATTGCTAGTTATGAGGATTTTTGCAAAAAAAATGAATTTATATCCGAGTACAATATAGAAAGCCAAAAATTAGCTCTATATATATTGTATTCATCCTTTGTTCATGCAGAGGGAATGCTTCATTTTCCAGCAATGTATATGTCAAAAAACTATATGAACAATATTTGGAGCTGGGATAATTCTTTTAATGCTATTTTTTTAAGCAAAAACTTTCCTGATCTTTCCTTAGAGCAGCTTAAAATATTTATAGAATATCAAGATGAATACGGAATATATCCAGATTTAGTAAATGATAAATTTGCTTCTTTTAACTGCTGCAAGCCTCCAGTTACTGGATATTGCTTTAAAAAAATGAGGGAAAACAATTCATTCTTTGATGATAAAAATATTTTAACCTTTGTCTATGAGAGCTTAAAGAAACAAACTAATTACTGGCTACTCCATAGAACAAAAAAACAAGGAGAACTTCCTTATTATAACCATGGAAACGACTCAGGATGGGATAATGCTTCCATCTTTCATGAAGGACTTCCAGTAGAATCTCCTGATTTAGCATGTTATTTAATACTTCAGATGGATATATTAAAAGATATATCTGCAGAATTAAATTTAAAAGATGAAAGCTCAATGTGGGAAAATAAGGCAACCGAAGTTTACTCTTTATTAATGAAAAGATTATTTGATAAAGAAAAGTTCTTTGCAATATATAAACCAACAAATACTAAAATTAAAGCTCAAAGTAGCTTAATACTATATTTACCAATTTTAATAGGATATAGATTTTTAAAGGACAAAGAAATAGATGGAAGAAAACTTTTAGATTCTCTTGTACATGATCTTGAAAGAGAGTTTGAAACTCCTTTTGGCTTGTCAACAGAATCCATTCATAGTAAGCTTTTTAAAGAAAATGGATATTGGCTTGGACCAATTTGGGCGGCACCCACTTATTTATTGATTAATGGATTAAAAGAAAATGGATATGGGGATTTTGCAACAAGGCTTCTTAAAAAATTTGAAAAGCTTACAGATAAAGGTGGCATGGCTGAAAATTTCAATCCATTTACAGGAAAAGGCTTATCTGACCCTGCATTTACATGGACTTCTGGAATCTTTTTATCCTTAATAAGAGAATTTAACAAAAAGGAAATAAAATATGAAAAAATATAAAGGAGAAATAGGGCTTTTAATAGTTGCTATAATATGGGGAACTGGGTTTGTTGCAAGTTCCATTTCACTAAAATACATGTCCCCTTACCAAGCGCTTTTTATAAGATTTCTCGTAGGTGCAATTTTTCTTCCTATATTATTTTATAAAAAATTAAAAAATATAAATAAAACCACTTTAATACGAGGTTTTATTTTAGGATTCTTTTTATATACAGCATTTAATCTACAAACTGTTGGGCTTAAATATACAACTCCTTCAAAGAATGCATTTTTAACAGCTGTAAATGTTGTAATAGTTCCCTTTATTGGTTTTGTTTTATATAAGCGCAAAATTGATAAATACGGCTTGTTTGGCGCTATAATTGCTATCATGGGCATAGGAATTTTGTCTTTGCAAAATGATTTTTCAGTTGGATTTGGAGATTTATTAACGCTTTTTTGTGCAGTTTTATTTGCTCTCCACATATTTTTTACTGGAGAATTTTTAAAAAGAGGAGAAGATCCTATTCATTTAGCAATATTTCAAATGGTATCAGCCTGGATTTTTTCTTTTGTCATAGTTCTTTTAAATGGTGAATTTACAAGCATCTTTTCTATTAAATTAGAAGGATATTTATCTGTTTTATATCTTGGATTTTTTAGCACTACTTTAGCATTTTTGCTTCAGAGCATATCTCAGAAATACGTTAATGAAACAAAAGCTGCCATTATACTTTCTACTGAATCTGTTTTTGGAAGCTTGTTTTCTGTTACCTTCTTACATGAAGAGGTTACTTTAAGAATGATCATAGGATGTATTTTAATTCTCTTAGCAATACTTATAGCAGAAGTTAAACCTGATTTTAAAAAATATAAGATTAAAGGAAATAGGTGATTTTTTTGACAACACTAAAAGACATAGCAGAGAAAGCTGGTGTATCCATTGCTACAGTTTCTAGAGTTTTAAATTATGATGAAACGCTTAACATTCCAGATGAAACAAAGCAGCGAGTATTTGAAGCTGCTAATGAATTGTCCTATAGTATATCTTCTTTAAAGAAAGTAAAAAAGAAATTAAAAATTGGACTTCACTATTCCTATTCATTAGAAGAAGAACTACTAGATACTTATTATCTCTCTATAAGGGTTGCTGTTGAAAAAACCATACAATCTTTAGGTATGCAGATGGTGAGGGTTACAAGAAGCACTACAGTTGATAAATTAAAAGGGGTTGATGGTGTATTATGCCTAGGTGTATTTTATGATGAAGATATAAATAGAATTAAAAATTACAATAAACCTGTGGTATTTATAGATTCATCCCCTGATGAAGATATCTTTGATTCTGTGGTAATTGATTATAATCTTGCTACAAAAAAAGCTTTAGATTATATTATAGAATTAGGACATGAAAAAATTGGCCTTATAAGTGGAGTGGATACAGATTATAGCGGAAACAGGCATTACGATTATAGGCAGGAATTCTTCACTAAGTATTTAATTGAAAAAGGATTATTTCATTCTGAATATGTTGAAATAGGTGGCTATAATCCTACTGATGGATATAATTTAATGAAAAAGCTTATGCTTAGTGAAAATAGGCCAACTGCAGTCTTTGTTTCAAATGATACCATAGCAATTGGATGTTATAAGGCTTGTAGCGAACTTAATTTATCTATCCCAGAAGATGTAAGTTTAATAGGATTTAATGATATATCCCAAGCGCAATACTTACTCCCTCCCCTTACTACTGTTAAAATATATATGGACTTTATGGGTGAGTCTGGCGTACACTTATTAAAAGAAAAAATTACTTCAGGAAGACAGCTTTGCAAAAAAGTTGTAATACCTACAAAGCTTATAATTAGAGATAGTACAAGACAAATGTGGACTACAGGTTAGAGAGATATTCACAAAAATGATCCTAGATTTATTTTAGGATCATTTTCTATAAATTATATATCTTTAAGGGCAAATATTTCATTTATATTTAGCATATGCTGTTTTAGTTTTTTACTTGAGGCAATTATATCTGATTGGAGATGACTTCCATTACTTTAAATGTTTCTTTGCTTTCATCTTGTTGATTTCTATACAACAGTTCCGATATAAATATAGTCCTTAGGCGGTACAGGTATGTTTTTCCTGTCTATAGTGAACTTAAACGGCTTTCCTTCATGTTCGCTAGCTACGCTCATATGACACAGCGCTATCCCTACATCCAAAGCAGTATGGTGATAGGTCAAGCCCATTAGACCACCCAAGCTTTTCTTGTAGTACACATGGATAGCATTACCTTCCACAATAAAATACCAGGGCTGTCCGTTCATTCCTGATGGTGCTAACCGAACTGCCTCAAAACGCAGGTCTGTACCCTTGGCGATTTCATTAACAGATTTTCGCTTAAACTCCTCAAGCTTTCTGGTTGCCGGTTCTGCTGGTTTACCAAACGCCATGCTAATTATGAAATTTGGGTCGTCCTGCTTCCCCTTAACGCTTGAAAGCCAACGTGTGGCGAAGCCCATTGAGTATAAATATAACTCCACATGTTGAAAGAGAAACCCAGCGCAAGTATTTCGCAATGGTTGTTCCTTGCCGGAAATGAGCATAAAATGAGGTGCATTGGGAGCAGCTAAACTTTTTACGCTTTCCGGCCCCACAATCTTATGAGTAATCACTGATTTTGGGAGCAGCGGCTGAAGACCCAAAATAAATGATTCAATTTGCTCAATCGTCTCCGCACTTAATGGAGTGGTGTCATATTTGCGGATGGACTTGCGAGTGAATATTGGTGCGTAGAGATCCATGTTCTTTATCCTCCTATAATTATTTAAATGCGTTTCAATGGTTTTTCTAAGCTTTTCGCAAACTTATTATAGATAGTCTGTCTCTATGGCTCATTTTTTTTATTCATCGCCAGCATATCCTCTACTGTAATATCTGGGTGGTGATAACGCTTTCTGTCCTTTGGTACATTGGGGTGGGATATTGCCCTTTGCGGGCACCATTGTATGCAAGCCATACATTGCTGGCAATTATCCCCAAAAACAACATCCGTAGGAGATGCTTTTATATTCCCAACTGGTCAGAGCCTCTCGCAAATACCACAGTGGATGCATGCGTCTGTTGTAAAGTATTCCGCCTTTGTGGAATGTATATCCTTTACGCCAAGCCATCCGTTAAACGTCTCCGACAAAAACGTCATAAATTTAAGATTTGGGTCTTTTTTGATCTTGGTCGGTATATCGTTTTGAATTTGGTACACAATTTGCTCTACGGATTTTTTAGCGTTTTCAAAAAGACGGTTTTGTACAGAATCTTTCCAAGCGGAGAATCCGACAATATGATTGCCTGGCATTCTTACAGAAAATCCTTGAACAGCATGCTTCGTCTTTGTTTGCATCAGCTTTCTGAAATCCGACAAGGTGAGTATATTGCCGCCGCCACAAGTTACGATAATAAATATCTTTTGATTTGGCTGCACTTTAAGGCTGTTGCCCAATTCCATAACTACTTTTGAAGGATGTCCAAAGCAAGTCGGAAGTACAAAACCTATTCTTTCATATTTTGTAGGAATTTCTTTGCTGTCACGCAAGGCCATTATAGACACTACTTCCGTATCGGTCAGTTTCTCAGCAACAGCTCTGGCAATAGCAAGACAGTTACCTGTGCCCGAAAAACAGTAGATAATATTTGGCATTTAAAGCTCTCCTTTCAAATCAAACTTGTAAGGTTGTTTATTACATACCAGATGTAATGAATGCACAGCGGTTATTGTATAAGCACTACTGAAGCATTGGATTTGTCCTCTTCCTCAAAACTACTTGGAATTAGCTTCTTCAAGAATCTTTCTCGCTTTTTTCTCAGCATATCCAAACATTTGCTTCTCAGTAAATGCATATTTTGAATTTCTGTTTCTCATCAGCATTACTGGTAACCCAAAACATAGTGCGTACCCCACAATGCCGCCGATGGCACCGAAAACGAAATCCCATCCTGTTGCAAAACCGTTTGCAGATACGTAAATGATCATATAAATGGCTAGTGGCAATTGCAAGAATACTGTTGCTCCAACCCCCGGATTATAAAAGCTTTTGAGTTTTATATTCATAAAGATGCAGTGGGCAGGTATTTGAATTAAAGCTGCTAATGTTTGTGCAAGCGCAAGCCAAATAAGATGCGGAAAGAAAATAGGGACAATGTAAAAAGTGTATGTCGTAAAAACATTGTCAAAAAAACAAAGATTTGGATTAAACGGGTAATGATCTGGAATTTTCGTTTCTTTGAAATTTATAATGTTTGTTATAGAAGGGAAACCGCCTGGCCATCCGTATTCCTCAACTTGGTGAACGAGCATAGCCATAAAACTATAAACCATTATGACCTGAAGGTGACTTAGTAAATGCGTTCCCCAAAAGCCCATAAAGAAAGAAAGTGCTATGAAAAGAATTCCTCCAAACCAATACCAATTATTGCGCCATATTTTTATCATTTTTTGTTCCTCCTTAGGCAATTGATGATTATTTAACCATCATCAATCTCCTGATAATGTTTACGGCCTAACTGTATTTTTGAGGTGAGCGATTATTATGTCCAAATGCCATTTATATACTGTCTTGTTTTTTGCTCTTAAATATTCTCATACCAAATCGCATAAGTTTGAATCTAGTATTTTCCAATGTTTTTTCTACTTCAGACAAAGATTTTCTGATTTCAATATGTTGGGGGCAATACTTTTCGCATTTTCCGCATTTCTTACATAACCCTGCGTAACCAGGCTTACTTGAAAGGAGAGTTCCCATTGAGTATTGCAGTGCTCCCTGACTTTTGCTTATGGAACTATATGTGTTATATGCGGTGAAACAATTTGGTATATCCACTCCATATGGGCAGGGCGTGCAATAGTGACAGCCTGTACAAGGGATTTTATTGGATTGTTGGAATATGTTTTTTACATCCTTATATACTTCAAGCTCTCCTTGAGACAACATATTCGGTTTTGAATTTTCGGCAGTTAGAAGGTTTTCGTCCAGCTGGAACATTTGATTCATTCCGCTTAAAACAACTGTAACTTCCGGCTGGTTCCATAACCATCTGAAGGCCCAAGCTACCGATGTAATATTCGGGTTAGATTTATAAAAGCATTCTACCGCAGGCTTAGGTAATGAGTTTGCAAGTTTGCCACCCAAAAGAGGTTCCATGATGATTACAGGCATTCCTTTGGAAGCGGCCTTTTTAAGCCCTGTCACACCTGCTTGAAAATTTTCGTCTGAATAGTTGTATTGAATCTGCACAAAATCCCAATCATAAGCGTCCAAAAGTGATAAAAACTCACCCTGCGATCCATGAAAGGAAAATCCGATCTGTTTGATTTGTCCGGAGGATTTCTTTTCGGCAATCCATGTTTTAATATCCCATCCGCAGAGTTTTTCCCATTCTGCCATATCCGAAAGCATATGAAATAAATAGTAGTCGATATAGCCTGTTTGCAAGCGTTCCAACTGACGGTTGAAGAATTTATCCAAATCCGACTTGCTGCGGCACATTAAGAGAGGAAGTTTTGTTGCTATATAAACTTTTTCTCTCACACCATATTTTGCCAATGTTTTACCTAAGACTTCCTCACTTCCGCCGTAAATATAGGCAGTATCAAAATAGTTAATACCTTTGTCAATAGCAGCTTTTATTAAATCTTCCGCTTTTTGCGTATCAAAAGAGCCGATTCCGAAAGATCCAGCGAGGCTATCTGCAAATCGCATACAGCCAAATCCAAGTATTGAAAGCTTATCTCCGTTTTTCGTGTTCGTTCTATAATTCATTTATAAAAGACCTATCCTTTCTTCTAAAGGTATCAACAAGCAAAACATTGATCCTGAAGACTTATCTTTATAAAAACAGTTTACTCTTTATTTTCATGTATATTATAACTTTACGCTTTTTTTATATCAACCAACAACATATGCATCAATGTTTGATATGCAACTTTTATTTGTTATTCGTTGCATAAACTACTAATATAACAATATATTCTATCGCTTATTTGTGCATCGTGTTGACTTATTCATACAAAAGGTGTAGCATAAGCATACTAGCAAGACTAAATTTTGCATGAGGTATTTTATATGGGACAAAAAACAGATTTAAGGATTATCAAGACAGATAGGAATATAAGGAACACTTTCATTCTTCTACTTAATGAAAAGGACTTTCATTCAATCACAGTGCAAGACTTACTGGACAAAGCTCTGATAAATCGCTCGACTTTTTATAAGCACTATTCAGACAAATTTGAATTAGCTGAAGCCATCGCAAAAGACTTTTTAGATGAGTTTGAATCTTTTGCAAAATATAAGTTTTCAGATCGTGCAAATTTTGATTCGCTTATTAAAGAATTAAATAAAATAATTGCAAAACTTTATGAACAAAGGTTACTTATTATGGGATTATGAAAAATCCGCACTGAAAAAGTCAATGTTTATGAAGATATGAAAACAATCCTAAAGCAACAGTACATTGTGTACAACGTTAGCCATGTCAAAAAAAACTGTAATATCAACTACCATGCTTGTATTTTTGCTTCAGTTGCACTGACAACAATTAGCTATATTATGGAAAATAAAGAAACCTACACAGCCTATGAGTTGATTGAAGAATTACAAAAGTATTATGACATTAATTCCATAAAACTCCCAAAAGAATAAGCAGCAACGAAAAGGCTATATGCAGGTTGAGGTTAACCTCATAAACATCATCCGGTTTGAGTTGTAGCTTTGCAAAGACAAAGCCCGTGAAACTGAAATCACAGGCTTTGTTTATTCTATTATTTCAACTTAACGACTTAAAAAGAAATAACAAAGATGAATCTACGGCTTTATGCAAAACGTCGCATAAAGAGGTACAATCTTAATATTGTTTTCAAAGCCAAAGTTTTTGGCGGATACACGAATTGAATAAGCCGGATTATATTGCAAAACAAACTGGTTAAGACTCTTTGAGCGCACGTTGTCGGCAGATTTTCCCTCAAGTGGGATGATGTTACCCTGACTGTCCTGAAAAACAAAATCCAGCTCAGCTTTGCCGGAGCTGCTCCAGTAAAATGGCGTGTAGCCGTTTGTGACAAGGTTCTGGCAGATATAGTTTTCCGCAAGCGCTCCTTTGAACCCGTCAAAAACAGGAGTACCACTTAACACAATATTTGGTGCAATGCCGAATTTGGAACACAAAAGTCCTGTATCCATCATATACACCTTGAAAGAATCATTATCTGCGTAAGCTGCTAAAGGCAATTTGCCCTCCGTAATGCGAACGCATTTATGAATAATGCCAGCGAAATTTAACCAGTCAAGCGGAGTTTCGTATTCATGTGCACGAGCACTGGATTTGATAATCTTGTACTGGAATTTGTGATTTTCCTTTGACAGTTGGGCTGGTATGCTTGCCCAAGCCGCCATAATCTTAGTTGTTTCTTGTGGTGTCGCATACTTCGCCATATCAGCAATATATGCGTCGTTTATATTTTTTTGCGCCGCTATAACAAAGTTGAAGTCTTTGGTATTTATGTAATCAAGAACTGCTTGCGGCATACCTCCCACAACAAGGTATATCTTATACAAATCCATTGCCGTATCGTGAAGAGAAAAAGAGGTAAAATTAGCAAATGATTCTTTAATCAAACTGCACATAGCTTCATTGCCAGTTGCACTCAAAAACTCCTCAAAATCAAGCGGATAGAGCGTCAGCATATCCACTTTCCCAACCGGAAATGAATATTTTTCACGATTCATAGCAACACCCAGCAGACTTCCGGCAGCGATGATATGGTACTCAGGTGCGTTTTCACAGAAATATTTGAGTGAAGTCAACGCCCTTTCGCAAGCCTGAATTTCATCAAAGATTATAAGTGTGTCATGCTGTAAAATACTCTGGCCTGCGTATGTCGCAAGCTCCCTAACGATTCGCTCCGGGTTTAAATCACGTTCAAATATAGCCTGAACGTCTTTTGAATCCTCAAGACTGAAGTATACGGTATTCTTGTAATTCTCCTTGCCGAAGGTCAAGGCTGTATATGTCTTACCAACTTGACGTGCACCTTTTATTATAAGAGGCTTTCTGCAAATATCGTTTTTCCATTTGGTTAGCTTTTTCGATATTTTACGTTCCATAAAGTGTTATCACCTCACATTTATTATGCCCAATAAGTGCAATAAAGTCAATATAATAAAAAAACTAGAAGATATAAAGATCAAACCAAGGGAAAAGAAGCAAAATTCACACAAAGCTGTTCAAACACTTTCCAATGAAATTTTTACAGAATAATACCATAAAGCCCATGCTTTCAAGCATTGGGATATAAGGTATTTGGCTTCTTTGAAGACACTTTCAAACAACAATTTGCTTTTATATGCTATATTGTACTTAATCCAATTTTTTTAATTGGCAACAAGAAAAAGTTGTAAAAACGACCGTTGAAAAGTGAACAAAGTATGAGGTTTTAGAAGTCAAACATCTTCTAAGTAAAACTTTGTGTGTAAGTCCAGTTTA
>JAVBPD010000070.1:0-4907 GCA_031549885.1 Clostridiaceae bacterium | reverse complement strand
AAGTCATTCTTGGGTTAATCGCTTTCGTAAGTTACTTATACGATTTGAGAAAACAGATGCTTCTTATTTAGGACTACTTATGTTTGCCTTTGCTTTTATTGCTTTTCGTAAATGTGATGTTATTTAGGGATAAGCTCTTAGTAATCCCTTCTGTAGAAGATTGTGTTCGTGATTGGACCATTCAAGATAATGATGAATTTTTATCTGATTATGTTCGTCCACAAGGAATAAGGTACAGCTTTGGCTTTGGATTATTTGATATCTACAATTCCTTAAAAGGTACTTGTATATTAGATCGGATTGGCAATGTAAACTATTCCAAAGAGGAAATGCAGATAATGTATTATATCCGTACTCATTTAGATAATCTATATCGCAATTTTTATGTGAAGATTTTTGACAATAGCAATATTGAAAATAATATAAAAGTGCAATCTTCTTTAACCGAGAGAGAAACTGAAATTGCTGACCTTTTAAGCAAGGGTGTAACTCCCTCGCAAATCAGCACCAAACTATATATCAGCCAAACAACTGTATATAAACATATATCTCATATTCATGCCAAGTTAAATGTATCAAACAGGCAAGAGCTTATTTTGAAGCTTTTACATAATTGATGGATGTATGTATTGCTAAGGGCATAATTATTGATTTAATATGCCCTTTCTATATATTTTCCTTGTTATTTTAATTTTATCGTTGAAACAATTCATAATAAATACTCAAAACTATGTATCTTTTAGTACAAATACTTAGTTTTGAGTATTTATTTGAGCATAATTGATTGTTATACTCTTTAGCATAAAATAAAATTCATTAAAAAATGAAAGTAAAGGAGTGTTAATTATGCAATATCCTGTAGCGTTCTCACACCTTGGAATATCTGTATCTGACATTGACAAAGCCATAGCTTTTTACAAAGAAGTTTTTGGTTGGTTTCACCTTGCTGGACCTTTCCCAATAAAGCGTGAAGGCCCTGCTGGTCCATTTTGCGATACAGTTTACGGCACTGATTGGACTGGTTTTCGCTTAGCTCATATGTCCACCAGCAATGGCATCGGTATCGAACTTTTAGAGTTTGAGGGAAGCTATCCTCCAAATGAAAAATTAGAGTTTAAAAGACATGGCCTTTTCCACTTTGGAATACTTGTACCAGATTATGAGGAGTTTTTAAAAAAATTAGAAGCAAATGGTGGAAAACAACATTCTGCAGTTAATAAGAGAGAAGTAAATGGAAAGACCAGAGTTGCTGTATTTGCAGAAGATCCTTTTGGGAATATCTTTGAAATTTATACTTATAGCTATGAGATCATGAGCACTTGATTAATTAATATAAAAAACAGGGTACTCTTATAGGGTGCCCTTATTATTAAAGGAGGTTTTACAAATGAGGCTTGAAGGTAAAGTTGTTATAATAACTGGTGCAGGAAATGGTATGGGATATGAGACTACAAAACTCTTTCAAAAAGAAGGTTCAAGCATTATCGCAGTGGACTACCGTGAGGAAGATTTAAAAAAGTGGGATGGTTTTGATAATATCCTGCCAATACTTGCAGATATAACTAAATTGGATGATATAGAAAAAATCATATTAGCTGCTAAAACTAATTTTGGAAGATTGGATGCTATATGCAATATTGCTGGCATCAATGATCTCAATTATCCCCTTGAGGCAACTGATGATGAGAGGTGGGATCGTGTACATGATATTGATCTTAAAGCACCTTTTCGCATTTGTCGTAGTGCAATCCCTGTTATGTTAAAAAATGGCGGCGGATCTATTGTAAACATTGGTTCATACGCAGCTGTTCGTGGCAATCATGGCCCTAGCTATACTGCTGCTAAAGCTGGTTTAATTGGGCTTAGCAAAAGCATTGCTGTAGAGTATGGCAAAGCTGGCATACGTTGTAATGTAATAAACCCTGGTGGAACTAGAACTAACATAGGGGAACACTCTGGAGGAGAGTATCATCCTTCCGGACAGAAATTATCTAAAATAGTAGCCTCCCTCCCTGTTGATTGGTTTATGATGCCAGAGGATATAGCAAAAGTATGTCTATTTTTGTGCAGTGATGATGCTAAGAGAATTAATGGCGCTGTTATTGCAGTAGATGGTGGAATGGCTTGCTGTTAAAAAAGTTAATATAAAAAAATAAACCTATCGACTAAAAGCCGATAGGTTTTGTTTATTTATATTTCTTTTCAAGTTCGTTCATGAACTTATCAAATTCACCTTCGTCCATGCCCCAGCCATGTTCTTCAGCAGGATATCCTTTGCTCTTAACATCAGCGTCAAATTCCATAAATGCCTTGATGCCACCCTCGAAAAATTCAGCATAACACTTAGAATGCTTAGCCATTGTAGATTTAGGTTGGAAACCAAGTAGATCATATATAACTAGCTCAGAACCATCTGCTGCACTGCCAGCGGCAACTGAAATAACTGGAACACGCAACTTCTTTGCGATAGCTTCAGTTAATTCGCGAGAAGATAGTTCAATGGTCATAGCTGCCATGCCGTTTTCCTGATACTCATAAGCCATACGAAAAACTTCCATAGCATCTTCTGCTGTCTTACCAACACGCCTGTATCCACCATGCCACATGGAATGCCAGCCAGATAGGCAACCTACATGTCCAATTACTGGAATATAATTATCAGTCATATACTTTAAGGTATCGTTTGTAACACCCATAGGCATAACACTGTCAGCACCATCCGAAATAAGGGTAGTTGCTACTTTAACTGCAGTATATTTATCTGCATAGCTTCTAGACTGCATAACGGCATTTAAGCAAATATTTGGAGCCATTTTACGAATTAGCCTTGTTTGCATGTACATGTTCTGTTCGCGCTGTTCAGAGGTTTCACCAGGAGCAGTATAACGAACCAGATCAATACCCGCTCTTTCACAGGCCATTGTCCAGAATGGATCAGCGTGAGCTGTTCCAACCATAGATATTAATTTGCCTTCTTCTTTCATTTTTTGGAGGTGCCAGATTGTTTTTCTCTGTTGAGACATGGGCATTGCGCTAGGTTGCTGTTGCTTTTGTTCTGCCATTTTAATAACCCCTTTCAAAGTTTTTTAATATGCTAGGAAATTGCTTTGCAATTTAGGCGAATCAAAGAAGCATTCGCACTCTGCATAATTCGTCCTTCCTTGATGCAATTATAAATATATTTTTTACCCAGGTAAATACTCAAAATTGAGAATTTAAACTTTAAAAAGAGCCCTTTTTATGAACTTTGGTATCAAAGATTTTTTATATAATGCTCAAAAGTTTTCTGCCAGGTTTTTATAAGCTCGTACTTGAAAAAATCATGAAGCAGTTGTATATCTTCATTTTTATCATATTGAAGCAATGCTTCATAGTATTCGTGTTTGTCTTCTTCATAAATGATAAGCGGTGGATGGTCATGAATCATAAGCTGGTAGTTCAAGATTGTTCGGCCAACTCTTCCGTTGCCATCAGAGAATGGATGGATATATTCAAATTTAGCATGTGCATATGCTGCCATATACAACAAGTTTTCATCTGTTGTGTTATAACTGTTCACTTCATCTAAAAGCACTTGAAGCTCATATTCAACCTCTATTGGAGAAGTACCAATTTCCATTGGTCCTGTTACAAAATCTCTCTTTTTAAACTCACCTGGTCTTTCTCCATAGTCGTTGAATCTGTGATTGTCAAATGTTCCATAGGTCATGATTTTATGTATTTTCTTTATTAATTCAATAGATAATTGTTCTTTGTTTATGATCTTTGACTTTAAGTATTCATAGCAAAATTTTTGATTTTGAAGTTCAAAAATAGTTCTAATATCTCTTGCTTCAACTACTCTGCCATTCTCAAATATTTCTCTTGTGTCTGAGTATTTAATATTTTCATTTTCTATTTTGCCAGAATTATAGGCAAATAAGATGCGATAATTGCTTAAATAACTATCTAACTTCGTTTCTGAATTTATGTTGAATGTTTTCCACATTTGTTTTATATCCTCATATGTTGTCATATTTCACCTCATAGTAGATCTATTTTCTATTATTCCATTTTACGGCTCGATATTATAATAACAGTCTACAATATTATCCTCAAGGCTCAATTTAAATGATCAGGTTATCGAAATAAACAGTTTTATCTTGAAAAATATTTTTAATATTTAAAAACCCCACTTTTTATAGTTATTGAGATAAAATTATTTTAACTCATTATTCAACTATCTTGTGAGGTTTTATTTTAAATTATTTAATTTTAAGTGCCTTAATAACTAAATTTACTCAACTTAAAGAGGTCTTGTAAAAAGCTGTGTCCATTTTGGTCTTCCATTTTTATCTCTTGCAATTCCAACACCTATTCTCGTGTAATCTTTATTTAAAATGTTAGCTTTATGCCCTGGAGAGTTCATCCAGCTATTCACAACTTCTTCTGGAGTTTGCTGGCCATCTGCAATATTTTCTCCAGCAGTAGAATATTTTACCCCATTATTTTTTAACATATTAAATGGGTCTCCATAAGTTGGTGAGGTATGGCTAAAATAATTTTTATTTATCATATCTTGAGATTTCATTCTAGCTACTTCCATAAGCTTGCTATCTTCTGAAAGCGGAGGCAATCCTACTTTTGCTCTTTCTATATTGCATAATTCTATTACTCTTCTTTCAAAAGATAAGCTATTATCAGGAGTTACAGGCTTTGGTTCTGGTATATTTGTAGTATTCTTTATTGGCGCAACTGTGGTATTTTTTATTGGTGCAGCTGTAGTGTTCTTTATTGGCGCAACTGTGGTATTTTTTACTGGTGCAGTCGTAGTGTTCTTTACTGGTGCATTTGTGGTATTTTTCCATATTTTATTATTGGGTTTTTTAGCATTATTTTTCTTTTTATTAGCATTTGGTGTAGATCTT
>JAVBPD010000069.1:0-12772 GCA_031549885.1 Clostridiaceae bacterium | reverse complement strand
CGAGCAGTTGGAAGCAAAATATCGCCATCATAAAATTCAACATTCATACCCATGGCTTTCATGGATTTGGCAAGATCATCAATTGATAAATTGGCCATTTATATACCTCAAATTAATTGTTTTAATAAAGTATATTTATAGGTATTTAATAATATGACATAAATTTAAAATTTTTATAAAAAGAAATTTAGAGATTGAAAGTAAATAGTATTTTAAATTATAATATATTTAAGTTGGAGGTTATAAAAATGAATAATGATGAAAAAATATTACAAATGCTCGAGAAAATGGATTTAAGGTTTGATAAATTAGAATCAAAGCTTGATGACATAGTACATAGATCTGACATACAAAAAAATGAAATAGACAAACTAAATATTGAAGTGTTTAAACTTTCAAGTTCTGTAAAAGCTTTAAGAAATGAGATTCATGCGGTTGAAGAAATTACTGGTGGAAATTATATTGATATTGAAATAATTAAAAATCCAAATGAAATGAATTAAAAAGCGCTGTTAATTAATAGTGCTATTATTTTTTTGTATATAAATTAATGTTTTTTTGGTAAGATAAAAAAAACCCCTTAAAAAACAAGAGGCTTATATATAAAGATATAATTTATTTATTTATGTTTGAGCTATCATATGCGGAGTAAATATCTCCATTTCCATCCCAATTTGGAACTCTAAAGCTCATTTCTCTATACAATTTATCTGCAAAAGATTCATCAAATTTACCAACAGATACAGCTTCACCCAATTTTAATTTAACATCACTTAAAAGCAACAATTTAAAATCATCAAATTTTCCAGCAGCTAAAAGCTGGTGGCCAAGTGACACTCCTAAAGCTTCATCAGATTTTATTTTATAAACAGGTTTTTTTAAAATATTTGAAGCTGTTAAAACAGGATCCACACCTACTGCAAAGCTTATGCTTCCAATAAGAGCCAGAGTAAGTGCAGAAGCAGTAGTGATCTTATTAAATTTTTTTGATTGCATTTCTAACTCCTAAAAATTAATTAAAATTTAATTTAAGTAATTAAGCTAAGATATATGCATTTATACTAATATTAAATTGTGATAAAACTGTTATAATAAAATGAATATTTTAAAAAGATTTTTAATATCTTCAACATCTTCAATATCTTTTAAGCATATGCTTAAATTTTTAAATTATTCTTTTAAATTTGGAGGATTAAATGGAAAAATTAGCTATTTTTGATGTAGATTATACATTGACTAAAAGTGAAACTCAAATGGAATTATTTATATTCATGTTAAAAAAGAATCCTAAATTAATAAAATATGCCTTTAAATGTATTTATTCAGCTTTATTTTACATACTAAAGATATATAATGCAAAAACTGCAAAGGAATCCTTTTTAGGTTTTATAAATGGAATAGAAGAAAAAGATATGCAAAGCATTATAAAAGAATTTTATGAAAAAAAGCTTACAAAGTTAATCTATAATGATGCAATAGAATATATAAAAAAATATAAAAGAGAAGGATACAGAATATATTTAATTTCTGCTTCTTATGAATTTTATTTAAATGAATTATACAACATAAAAGAAGTAGATAAAATAATTGGAACAAAAATAAAAATGATAGATGGAAAGTATTCAAATTTTATAGATGGTGAAAACTGTAAAGGAGAAGAAAAAGTTAAAAGGCTCCTTTTGGAAATAAAAAAGGACTCTATAGAAGTTGATTTTAAAAATTCCGTGATGTTTTCAGACTCACTTTCTGATCTTCCCCTGTTTAATTTAGTTGGAAGAGGATTTTTAATTAATTACAATAAGAAACATCCAAATATTGAAATTCTCAAATGGAGGTAAACGAATGGAGTGTATCAATAAATATTTTATAGCAAATGATAAAGTAGTAAAATCAGAAGATTTTTTAGAATATAACAGCGAAGGAGTTAAGTTATATGAAGTAGTGAGAGTTATAGAAGGAATTCCATTATTCATAGAAGAGCATATAAAAAGATTTCATTCATCTTCAAATAAAAGTGGAAAAGAATTATTTGTTAGCGATGATGAAATAAGAGAAGCTGTTAAAAAGCTTACCAAGGAAAATAATTGCTACATGGGCAATGTAAAAATTGTATTTTGCTTTTCTGAAATAAAATATTTTTTATGTTACTTTATAGAACATAACTATCCAGATCAAAATATGTATTTAGATGGTGTTAAGACTATAACTTATAAAGCTATGAGGCCAAATCCAGGGGTAAAAGCTGTTAATGAGAGCTTAAGAATGCAAATTAATAAACTGTTAGAAGAAAATCCAGTATATGAAGTGCTTCTTTTAAATTCTGATAATGAAATTACAGAAGGCTCAAAAAGCAATGTTTTGTTTATTAAAGGAAATAGAGTTATATCAGCACCTATGGAAACAATTTTAAAAGGAATAACCCGTGAAAAGATAATGTCAATATGCAAAGAGTTAGGGCTTGAAACTGAAGAAAGAATGGTAAATAAGGAAGAAATTCATGAATTTGAAGCTTGTTTTATAACTGGAACATCACCAAAAGTTTTACCTGTCTCTTATATAGATGATGTTAAATTTGATGTAAGAAATAAAATATTATCAAAAATAAAAGAGAAATATGAAGAGATAATTAATCAATATATATTAGATGCAAAGAAAAATGATATCTAATAAAATAAGGGTGCTATAAAGGTTTGATAATCCATGTAGTATCCTATTTTTGTTTAATTTATATAATTTTTTTAATATATAGTATTGATTTATGAAATGCATTAATATATAATTAAGAAAGAAAATAGATTATTAAATAATAATTATTATTAATTGGAGGTTTAATATGAAAAAATATGTTTGTACAGTTTGTGGATATATAGCTGAAGGAAGTATTCCAGAATTTTGCCCAGTGTGTAAAGCAGATTCTAGTAAATTTATTGAAAAACAAGACGGAGAAATGACTTGGGCAGATGAGCATAAAATTGGAATAGCTAAAGGCGTTGATGAAAGAGTAATTGAAGGATTAAAAGCTAACTTTATGGGAGAATGCACAGAAGTTGGAATGTATTTAGCAATGAGCAGGCAAGCTGACAGAGAAGGTTACCCAGAAATAGCAGAAGCTTATAAAAGATATGCTTTTGAAGAAGCAGAACATGCATCAAAATTTGCTGAATTATTAGGTGAAGTATTAACTGATTCAACAAAGAAAAATTTACAAATGAGAGTTGATGCAGAACATGGTGCTTGTGAAGGTAAAAAGGAATTAGCTACTCTTGCAAAACAATTAAACTATGATGCAATTCATGATACAGTACATGAAATGTGCAAAGATGAAGCAAGACATGGATGTGGCTTTAAAGGGCTGCTTGATAGATATTTTAAATAAATAACATAAAGATATCCTTTTATAGGATATCTTTTATTTTTTTTTTGTAGTATAAATAAAAAATTAAGTATATAATATATTTAAATTTATAGCTTGATAGCTTGAAAAAGATATTTCGGTAAAGGAGGTTATAAATAACTTTTAAAATTAATAAAATTTTGAGAAATATAAGTTATTTTTTATTCAATTTATGGGATACTAAAAATATAAGTCGTTTTAGAAATAAATATTTAAATCTGTGTGATATCTTAGAAGAAATACTAGTTATCTATCTATCAAGTTAAATTTGTTTTAACTTAGTTCTCATTATTATTTTAATAATATCTTATTTGAAGTATTAAGAGGTGTTGATATGCGTAAAGAAATAGTATCTATGATTTTGGCTGGTGGTAAAGGGACAAGGCTTGGAGCCCTTACAAAGAGGTTAGCAAAGCCTGCAGTGCATTTTGGTGGAAAATATAGAATAATAGATTTTGTGCTTAGCAATTGCGCAAATTCAAACATGACAACAGTTGGAGTGTTAACTCAATATGAGCCTTTAGTTTTAAATAGCTACATTGGAATTGGGAGACATTGGGATTTGGATAGGACAAACGGAGGTGTTGCAATACTTCCACCTTCAGTTAGGGAAACAGGTGGAGAATGGTATAAAGGAACTGGAGATGCCATTTATCAAAACATGGATTATATTGAAAATTTTTCACCTGATTATGTTTTAGTACTTTCTGGAGATCACATTTATAAGATGGACTACAATGAAATGCTTGATTACCATAAAGAGAAAGAGGCAGATGTTACAATAGCAGTTATTGAAGTTCCTATTGAAGAAGCATCTAGATTTGGGATATTAAACACTAATGAAGATGGATCTATTTATGAATTTGATGAAAAACCAGAAAATCCTAAAAATAATCTAGCGTCTATGGGCATATATATATTCACTTGGAGTGTTTTAAAAAAATATCTTGAAGAAGATGCTGCCTTAGAGGGTTCAAAGCATGACTTTGGTAAAAATATTTTGCCTGCAATGCTAAAAGATGGAAAAAGGATGTTTTCATATAGATTTAATGGATATTGGAAAGATGTAGGTACTATACAATCTTTATGGGAAGCTAATATGGATTTACTATCAGAAGAAAATACTTTAAAATTATATGATTCTAATTGGGCAATATATTCTCAAACTGTGAACAGAATACCACAGTACATAGGACAAGATGCTATTGTTAAAAATTCAATGATTTATGATGGTTGTATAATAAATGGAATGGTTGAAAATTGTGTCATATTTCCTGGGGTAACTATTGAAAAAGGGGCTATTGTTAAAAGTTCAGTTTTAATGCCTTATGTTTATATTGGTGAAGAAGCGTCACTTGAAAAAGTTGTTGTAGAGGCAGAAACTCAAATTAAGTCTGGGGAAAAACTTGGAAATAATGAGGGTGAAGTTTTATTAATTGCTAAAGAGGATAAAATATAGAAAGGAGGGAAATTAAAGATGAATGTGATGGGAATAATAAACTTACATCAAGACAATAAAAATATAATGGAATTAACATATAATAGACCGGTTGCTGCAATTCCATTTATGGGAAGATATAGAATTATAGATTTTCCTCTTTCTAATTTGGTTAATTCTGGTATAACGAATGTAGGAGTTTTTGTTCAAGATAATCCAAGAAGCTTAATGGATCATGTAGGATCTGGTAAGGAATGGAACTTAGATAGAAAGTCTGATAGAATATACATGTTCTATCCTGAATATACAGTAGGCTCTGAAATCAACAGGCAAGAATTAAAAAATTTTAGGGATAATATTGACTATATTTACTACAGTAAGCAAGATCAAGTTATAATAGTTCCTGGAAACATGATTTGTAATATTGATTATAAAGAGGTATTTAAATTTCATAAAAAAAGCAAAGCAGATATTACTATAATTTATAAAAAGGTAAATAATGTATCAAGTGATTTCATAGGATGCGATGCTTTAGATTTAGATGAGGATGAAAATTTATCGTATATTGGCAAAAACACAGGAGAAAAGGATGAATTGAATATTTCAATGGAAATGTATGTAATGGAAAAACAAAGGCTACTTGATTTAATAAATGCTTCTACAAGCTTTAGTTCATTTTATACGTTAAGAGATATTATTAATCATATATGTTCAAGAATAAAGATAAAAGCATTTGAATATAAAGGGTATTTAACTTGTATAAATTCCATAAAAACTTATTATAAAAAGAGCTTAGAGCTATTAAATTTAGATATTGCAAATCAATTATTTACAGATAATAATCCAATATATACTAAAACTAAAGATGGTCCTCCAACTAAATATGGAGTAGACGCAGAGGTTAAAAATTCTTTTATTGCAAGTGGTTCCATCATAGAAGGAAAAATTGAAAATTCCATAATATTTAGAAGAGTTATAGTAGAGCGCAATGCAGAAATTAAAAATTCCATTGTAATGCAGAATTCTGTAATACAGCTTGGGGTAAGGCTTGACTGCGTTTGCACCGATAAAAATGTCACTATATCTAAATTTAAAGAGATAATTGGCAAAAAAGATTATCCTGTGGTAATTGAAAAAAATAGGGTTGTTTAGGAGGGTATTATGAAAAAAGTTTTATTTGTAGCATCAGAATCTGATCCATTTATAAAAACTGGGGGACTTGGCGATATAGCTTATTCTCTTAGCAAATATTTAAACGCAGAAGGAGTAGAAACATCGGTAGTAATACCTAAATATAAGTTAATACCTGAAGAAGTTATTGAAAACTTTGAGTTAATTAAAACATTTAATGTAGCTATTGGGTGGAGAAACCAATATTGCGGTGTTTTGTCTACAAAAGTTGATGGAATAACATTCTATCTTATTGATAATGAATATTATTTTAAAAGAGAAGGAATATATGGATATTTTGATGAAGCTGAAAGATTTGCATTTTTTGACAGATCAGTTTTAATGATGCTTAAAGAAATAAATTATAGGCCAGATATTTTACATTGTAATGATTGGCAAACAGGTATGATTCCAGTTATTTTAAAAACTCAGTATTCGCATGATGAATTTTATAAAGGTATCAAAACGCTATTTTCTATACACAATTTGTTATATCAAGGTATATTTTCAAGGGAGGTTTTAACTGAACTTTTAAACTTACCAATTAATTTATATAATGATGGGTCTGTAGAATTTTATGGTGGAGTTAGCTTTATGAAAGGTGGAATAGAATTTGCAGATAAAATTTCAACAGTAAGTAAAACCTATGCTGAAGAGATACAGACTCCATACTATGGTGAAAAATTAGATGGTCTTTTAAGATGGAGAAAAAATGATTTAATTGGAATTGAAAATGGAATTGATTATGATTTTTATAATCCAGAAACAGACAAATTCATATATACAAATTACGGAATTGACTCTATAGACAAAAAGCAAGAAAATAAAGTAAAACTTCAAAAAGAATTAGGGCTTAGTGTAAACCCTAATATACCTATGTTTTCTATGGTTACAAGATTAGTTAGACAAAAGGGACTTGATTTGCTTATTAGCATTATGGATAAACTGATACAGATGAATATACAAATTGTAATCTTAGGAAGCGGAGATAAAATATATGAGGAACATTTTTCAAATTTAAAAATATATTATCCAAATAAAGTAACTACATTGATTAAATTTGATAATGAGCTTGCCCATAAAATTTATGCTGCATCTGATATATTCTTAATGCCATCATTATCTGAACCGTGCGGACTTGGGCAAATGATAGCTTTAAAGTATGGAACTATTCCAATTGTAAGAGAAACAGGAGGTCTAAAAGATAGTGTAATTCCTTACAATAAATATACTGGAGACGGCAATGGATTTAGTTTTTCATATTACAATGCACAAGATTTGCATTATGTTATTGAAAATGCTCTTCAGCTTTATTATGATAGAAAAAATTGGGCAAAACTAATGATAAGGTCTATGAGCGCAGATAATAGCTGGAAAAAAAGTGCAAAGGAATACATTAAACTTTATGATATTTTATGCAATTAATATAGGAGTGAAATATAAATGCAATCTAATAAACTTAGCCATTTAACCAAGACAGAATTTTTAAAAGATTTTCAGGAAAAGCATTATGAGCTACATGGTAAAGAGATTAACGAGGTATCTGATTATAGCAAATATGAAACCTTGGCAGAATTAGTTAGAGATTACATCGCAGTACAAAGAGTGAAGAGCAATAAACGGGCTTTTGATAAGAGAGTAAAACAAGTTTATTATTTTTCCATGGAGTTTCTTTTAGGAAGACTTTTAAGCACTAATTTAATAAATCTTGGCATTAGGGATTTATGCAAGGAAGCGCTGAGCGAGTTAGAAATTGATCTTGAA
Organism: Clostridiaceae bacterium; assembly: GCA_031549885.1. Classification (GTDB taxonomy): domain Bacteria; phylum Bacillota; class Clostridia; order Clostridiales; family Clostridiaceae; genus WQUF01. Next base: position 5,006 of record JAVBPD010000069.1, on the reverse strand, counting down.
AAATTGGAGGATTTAGAATATGATCAGGGTCTTGGAAATGGAGGTTTGGGAAGGCTTGCTGCATGTTTTTTAGATTCTATGGCATCTTTAGGAATAGCGGGAAATGGGTGTGGTATAAGGTATAGGTATGGTTTTTTTAAACAAAAAATAGTTGATGATGCTCAAGTGGAACTTCCTGATAATTGGCTCAAAGACGGAAATGTTTGGGAGTTTAGAAAGCCAGACAGAAGTGTAGAAGTTAGATTTGGTGGAATTATTAACGTAGATAATATAGGTGATAACTTAAAGTTCACTCATTTAAATTATGAAGCTGTAATGGCTGTGCCATATGATACTCCAATAGTAGGCTATGAAAATGGCATAGTCAATACATTAAGATTGTGGAGCGCTGAACCTACCACAGATGATTTTGATTATAGTTATTTTTCAAAAGGAGAATATTTAAAATCCATTGAATATAGAAACTCTATAGAAGCTATTTCTCAAGTTTTGTATCCTGATGACTCCTATGAAGAAGGGAGGATACTTAGACTAAAGCAGCAATATTTCTTTGTCTCAGCTGGAATTCAAAGCATAATAAGGACTTTTAAATCAAGTGGAAATAATCTTGATAACTTTGATGAAAAAGTGGCAATTCATATTAATGATACTCATCCAGCACTTGCTGTTCCAGAACTTATGAGAATATTAATGGATGACGAAGGTTTTAACTGGGATGACGCTTGGCGTATAACAACTAGAACTATTTCCTATACAAATCATACTATTATGGCTGAAGCTCTTGAAAAGTGGTCAAAGGACCTTGTAAAAAGACTTTTGCCAAGAATTTATATGATAATAGAAGAGATAAACAGAAGGTTTTGTGAAAAACTATGGAATAGATATATTGGTCAGTGGGATAAAATTGCTAGAATGGCCGTTATAGCAGATGGATATATTAAAATGGCTCACCTTGCAATAGTAGGTAGCCATAGTGTTAATGGAGTTGCTAAACTTCATACTGAAATATTGAAAAAACAAGAGATGAGCGATTTTTATTATTATTATCCATTTAAATTTAACAATAAAACAAATGGTATAACCCATAGAAGATGGCTTTTAAATTGCAATCCTCTTCTTACTAATTTGCTTAAGGAAACTATTGGGGATAGCTTTATTATGCATCCTACTGATATGGAAAAATTTGAAAAATTTGTTTATCAATCCGATATTCAAGATGAGCTTTATGAAATTAAAAGAAAAAACAAAGAAAATCTTGCAAAGTATATAAAAGATACTACAAATATAATAGTTGATACAGAATCTATATTTGATGTTCAAGTTAAGAGGATTCATGCATATAAGAGGCAGATGCTAAATGCGCTTCATATACTAGATCTTTATAACAAACTAAAAGAAAATCCAAATTTAGATATGCACCCAAGAACTTTTATCTTTGGTGGAAAAGCTGCTCCTGCATATTTTCTTGCTAAAAAGATAATAAAATTTATCAATTGTTTAGCTGATAAAATAAATGCAGATAAAACAATAAACGATAAAATTAAAGTTGTTTTTCTTGAAAATTACAGAGTATCCCTTGCAGAAAAGATAGTACCTGCAACAGATATTTCAGAGCAAATATCTACAACTACAAAAGAAGCTTCTGGAACATCTAATATGAAATTCATGATGAATGGAGCAGTTACAATTGCTACTTTAGATGGGGCAAATATTGAGATAAGAGATGAAGTAGGAGATGACAATATAGTTATATTTGGCTTAAAGGAGCAAGAGGTATTAAATTATTATAGGTATGGTGGATATTCTTCAATGGATTATATAAATAAAGATCCAAGAATTAAAAATATTTCAGAAATACTTTTAAGTAGTGACATTTCTAAAGAATCTGAAGATTTTAGGGTTATATATGATGCACTTTTCACATATAATGATGAATTCTTTGTAATAAAAGATTTTGATTCTTATGTAGATGCTCAAAATAAAGTAAATAACCTGTATAAAAACAAAAGAAATTGGCAAAAAATGGCTGGAGTGAACATATCGCACTCTGGAATTTTTTCATCAGATAGAACAATTATGGAATATGCCATGGGCATATGGGGATCCAATTGCATTTATAAAAATTTATAAGGAGATGCTATTATGATTAAAAGTATTGTTCATAATTCTCATGATATATTGTATAGAGATCCTTTTGGTGCTGCCGCTTGCGGCAGCAAAATAAATTTAAAAATTTATTGCAATGATGAAGATATTGAAAAATGTTATATACATATTATAGATTTTGAGAATAAGAATGAAGCTTTTGAAACGGATAAAACCGATGATTACTTCATATACATTTTAGATACTGACAAATATTTTGGAACTATTTATTATTATTTTAAACTTGTTAATAATGATGGATCTATAATTTACTATGGAAATAACGTTAATGGTAAAGGCGGATTAGGACAAGTTTATTATGATAGTCCTATTTGCTATCAAATAACAATATATGAAGATTATAAACTTCCAGCTTGGTATAAAGAAGGAGTAATGTATCATATTTTCGTCGATAGGTTTTTTAATGGCAACGTTAAAGGAGAAATAAAAAATAAAAAGAAAAATTCATTTATATATACTAGTTGGGATGACACTCCAATGTATATTAAAGATAAAAATGGTGACATTTTAAAATGGGATTTTTTTGGAGGAAATTTAGAAGGAATTATTAAGAAATTGCCTTATTTAAAATCATTAGGAGTTACAATTTTATATTTAAGCCCTATTTTTGAATCAAGTTCCAATCATAAATACGACACTGGAAACTATAAGGCAATAGACTCCATGTTTGGAGATGATGAAACATTTAAAAAACTTTGTGAAAAATGTGCAAAGTACAATATAAAGATAATTTTAGATGGAGTTTTTTCTCATACAGGTTATGATTCTATTTATTTCAATAAATTTGGAAATTATGATTCCATTGGAGCGTATCAATCTAAAGCTTCTGAGTATTACAGCTGGTACAATTTTAAAAATTTCCCTGACGATTATGAATGTTGGTGGGGTATTAAAGCTCTTCCAAATGTAAATGAGTTAAATGAAAGTTATTTAGATTATATAATTAGAGGGAAAGATTCTGTAATCAATAAATGGATGAAATTAGGAGCTTATGGATTTAGATTAGATGTGGCTGATGAATTACCAGATGAATTTATTGAAATACTAAGAACGAAGGTAAAGGAAAATAATAAAGAATCAATTTTAATAGGCGAAGTATGGGAAGATGCATCTAATAAAATAAGTTATAATAAAAAGAGAAAATATACTTTTGGAAAAGAATTTGATAGTGTCATGAACTATCCTCTTAGAGAAATTATTATATCATATATAAATGGTAAAATAACATCAAAAGACTTTTGTGAAATAGCTATGAGTCTTTATGAAAACTACCCTAAGGAATTTTTCTTTGGTTTAATGAATTTTTTAGGAACTCATGATACAACAAGAATTTTAACTTCTTTTGATAATGATATAGATAAATTATTTTTAGCTACTATCATTCAAATGACTTTTCCAGGCGTGCCTAGTATATTTTATGGAGATGAAGCAGGACTTACAGGAGTAAAGGATCCTGAAAATAGAAAATGCTATCCTTGGGGCAATGAAAATTTAGATATTTTATCTTTTTATCATAAACTTACAAAGCTTAGAAAACTCGATTTGTTTAAAAAAGGAGATATAAAATTCTATAATCTTCATGATGACATACTATCTTATGAAAGAAAATATAATGAAAAAATTTCACTTGTTTTGATTAATAGGAAAAAAGAAAACATAGAATTGAAACTTCATAATAATAATAATTTAATTTTTAAAGAATATTTTACAAATAAAATTTATGAATTTAAAGACAATGTATTAGATATAGAAGTTGAAGCTTCAAGCTTTTTAGTTTTGATGCAAAATTAAATTTAGCAAGGAGAAAACTATGAATGATGCTGACAGAATAGAGAAAACAATATTAAAATTAAAGGACTTATTATATATTAAGACTTTTTCTATGAATAATTTCACGAAAAAAGATGGAGCTTTTACAAGTATAGAAGAGGTAGATAGTTCATATAGTCCATGGCAGATCTGCGGTAAAAATTCATACTGGGGGAAAAATAGCACATTCGCTTGGTTTAGATTTGAATTTAAAATACCAAATGAGTTTAAAGAAAGGCCAATTATTTTAAAAGTAAAATCCGAAGATATAGATTCTCAATTTATAGTGTATGTAAATAAAGTGCTTAAATTTCACCTGTTAGAAAATGGAGAAGCTCTTATTAAAGAGGCTGCAGAGGAAATTGTGGATTTTAAAATAGATATAAGTGCTATAGTTAAAAGTAGCATTGAAAATGACAGGCAATTAAAATGTTACTTAATTGTAGTAGATGAATTTGTGAAGGAGTATTTGTTTTATTTAATACAAACACTTTATATAGTAAGAAGAACAGATAGATCCCAAAAATTATCATCATATGTAATCAGCATTTTAAACAAATCTATTGATATGCTAAACTTAGAAGAGTCATATTCAGAAGAATTTGATATTTCTATTTTTAAAGCTTTAAATTTTTTAAAAGATGAATTTTCTGCTTTTAAAAAAGAGAATAATTTAGGAAAAAGAGTTAATTGCAACTTTTTAATTCCAGCAAATTTAAATTCTATTGTTATTTTAAATAACCTTTATTTAGCTTCAACCAATGTATTTAATTATAAATTAACTTTAACTAGCATAAAAGATCTTGTATATATAAAAAAAACTTATCCTAATGTATTTAGTGATATAAAAGAAAAAGTGAGAAGTGGAAAGTTTGAATTAGTAGTTGGAATAAATAGCAATAGAGAAAATTCATACCATGGTGAAACTCTCATAAGAAATATTATTTTTAAGAAGAAATTTTTTTTAGAAGAATTTAATGATGATATAAATATTATTCTTTTTAATTCTGGAAATTATTTATATGCATCTA
>JAVBPD010000134.1:0-47344 GCA_031549885.1 Clostridiaceae bacterium | reverse complement strand
CGTAAATCAAATATTAAAAGTAGACTGGGATAAAGATCATATGGAATTTTTCCTTGAGAAAAACTTTGTTGATAAGAAAAATATAGATAGGCTATTTAGTAAAGTTTTAACTGAAGTAATAAAAAAATGACAATGGGGAATTAAATAAGGGTTTTATAAAAGGTTCCAAATAAAGCCCGAAAACAAGGATTCGTTCCTTCGACAGCAAAAAAACCAATGTCGAACTGTGGACGAATTGGCGAAGCTATGCCCAAAAATATATGGATAGAATATGAACGACAAAAAAATTCCTATAAAAATAAGATAATACATAGAAAAATATAAAAAAAGGCAAGAAAAAATATTTCCTGAAAAAGTAGTAACACATATGGCGTAATTTCTAAAAATTGGAGTTAACTATTAAAACAATTTATTAAAAAATGAAGTGGCTCTTATTGCACTTCATTTTTACTTTTATAAATATTATAAACATAATCAATAAGTTCTTTTTCACCTTGAATTTCACATTGATGTGGATAAGTTTTTGCTAAATTATTAAAAATATTAAGTAATTTTCTTGCAGCTTCTTCATTATGATTTAATAATAGTTCATAAGCATATTCCATGCGAATAATTGATGGATTGTTTTTTAAGATTCTAATAAATTTCTTAAACTCATTAGTGTAAAGTTTTTCTACTTTTTCTTTTTTATTTTCTCCAATAAGTTCACAAAAAATCATTTCAGAAGTTAAAAGATATCTATGTATTCCCACAATTCCAGAAGCATTTTTTAATAATTCATATCCTATTTCTTTAGCTTTTTCAAAATTCATTTCATCTATTGCCCTTAAACAAGCGAAAACGCCAATTGATGAACACATTGAATTGTTCAAATCTTCTTTTGGCACATGAAACCATTCACTAGGCATGTCCTTTAAACGCACTTCATCAGTAATAAGGCCATTCATTTTAAGCTGAATCCAAAAATATTTTTTAGATGCTTTATTTTTATTAAGATATAAAGCGTTATATCCATCATTATCCATGTATCCTAGATGCATAGGTATCCCATTAAATAAAGCAAATATTACTCCTATTATAATTGTTAAAATTAAAAAAGAAGATATGTATGGAATATCTTTAAGAAATAAAATTAATGCTAAGATTGATACAAATAAATTTGCTATGCTTCCTCCAAAATTATAAAGCATAAGTGGAAAATCCCCATTATTTAAATCTGGCGGCGACATTAAGCATTGTCCACCAGTACCTGCTAAACTAAAACGCTTTAATTTAATTTTCCCATTCTTTTTTACAAACATAAAACTAAATATTCTAAAAGAAGCAAATTTGTATCCACTTATTAACCCAAATATTAAATGACCTAATTCATGAACTATAATTTGAAAAATAAAAGCTAAATAAGCACATGCTGCTATAACTGCAATTATAAAAAATATTTCAAATATATTTTCACCATCTTTTAAAGCATTATTTACATGGCCTAATATAATAAAGCCTATTATGCCACCTAAAATAGCAAATAATACCATCAAAATCCACTTTCCTAAATTCTTTTCCATATTCCCTCCATTTTATTAAAAACGATCTTAATTCTCATGAATTAAGATCGCTTATATTGTATTAATTTTCTATTTCTTATTCATCAAAGAAAAATTCTCTTTATTGGATTTATACAAGTTCTTAAAAACCTTAAAGCACCTATCATAAATCCCCTTATTTTCAAAATTAGGCTCATATACTTTTGAAACTTCAATAATATCTTTAGCATTTTCTAATTTATTTATTATTCCAATGCCAACTGCTGCAACAATAGCTGCCCCAACAGCCCCAACATTTTGAGCATTATGAACAGTTTCAATTTTCCTTCCTAACACATCTGATAATATTTGACATGTAACAGAAGATAATGCTCCACCTCCAACAAATCTAATATTTTCTGATGTATTTATCTTCTTGTCTTCAGACTCAAGCATCCACCTTAAATGAAAGCACACACCTTCTATTACTGAATGAATCATATCTCTCTTTCCAGTTTCAATGCCAATGTTAAAAAACATTCCCTTAGCATTTGGATCTTCAAAAGGGCACCTATTTCCATGAAGCCAAGGAGTAAAAATAACTCCATTGCTACCTGGAGGCACGTCCTTTATCGAATAACTCATATAATCATAAAGGCTTTCAAAAACAGCTTCTTTAGTATCCATAACCTTTTTCTTTTCCAGATATATATCGATTTCATCAAGTGCAAGATGATCTTTTACCCATTCTAAACACTTACCTGCTGTTTCCATTTCAGCAAAATAATTATAGCGACCAAAATCTGCTCCAACAACAGCCGCAATCATTACATTAGTATCTACCATAGGTTTATCAACTATTGTAGATACCCATCCTGATGTTCCACAATAAATGTGAGTGCTTCCTAAAAAAGTAGCTCCAGCACCAACTCCAATTAAAGATGCATCGCCTCCTCCACCAAAAACAGCTATTCCTTCCACAAGACCAAGCTGTATTGCTGCATCTTTAGTGAGATTTGAAACCTTTTCAGTTGATTTTATAATTTTAGGAAGATGATCATAATTTACACCAAGCATTTTGCACATTTCTTTGCTAAAGCACTTTCCATTTTCTCTTATATCATATAATAATGTAGCAAAAGCTGAATCCTCAGTCATTACAAACTGCCCAGTGCATTTTAAAATTAAATATTCTTTAACATCAAGCCATTTAAATACCCTTTTAAAATTTTCAGGCTCATTATCTTCTACCCATTTATATTTCCATACAGGGTCCTTAACGCTTGCAGCAACAGCTTTTGTAATGTTTAAAGATTTTATTAATTTAAAAACATTGCAGCCTGCTATTTGAATGCCATGGGCTAATCCCTTTTGAAGCTGTTTTTCTCCTCTTTGATCCATATAGCTCATAGCTAATCTCACAGGGTTCCCATTATTATCAACAAGCACAACACCTTGCATTTGAGAACAAAATGATATTCCAGATATAAGATAAGGAGAAATATTAATTTTCTCCATGATTTTTTTTGTGGTAAGGCACATAGCTTTCCACCAATCTTCAGGATTTTGCTCAGCGCCACCATTTTTTAAAATGTTAAGAGGGTAAGCATAAGATTCATCAGACACTAAATTTATTTTATCTCCTACCTCATATAGACATGTTTTCATAGAAGTAGTTCCAACATCATAAGCTAAAATATAAGCACCATTTCCCACAGCATTCACTCCAATCAATGATTTTTAAAAGCAGCTTTTATAAATTTAAGTATTTGATCTACTACAAAATCGTCTTTATCAAATATATCTTTATCTAGATATGTTTTAAACCGTTCTTTATAATAATCACAAGAATAAGAAAACTGTAGCATCATAAAAATATTATCAAGAAGAAAAGCAAACATATTAGAATCGCAATCTGAGCGTATTTCTCCGCTTTTTTTTCCATCTTCAATAATTGTAGAATAAAGCTTACTGGTAAATGATTCTAGTCCTAAAGCTTCCATGCTCACAATTTTAGAATTGCTATGCGTACATACTTCATTATAAAGCCTTATCATATCTGGATTTTCTTTAGAATAATCTTGAATTTTTCTTATTAATTTTTCTAATTTAAATAAAATATCTCCCTTTAAATTTAATATTTCCTCAAGAATTAATTTTAAATGAGTAGCTCCATATTTCACCGTTTCAAGGAATAACTCCTCTTTGCTATTAAAATATTTATATAAACTTCCCACGCTAATATCTGCATTTTGAGCAATTTTATTTGTATTGCCTTGATCATACCCTGAAGACGCAAATTCTGCTATGGCAGATTGCATTATTCGATTTTGTTTTTCCTTGCTTATCCTATTATAAAGCTCATTCAAAAAAATCCCTCCAATTTTTTTGAGTGAGTATTCACTCATATCTTATATTGTAACATTGTAATTAAAAAAATCAAATATTGGACATACTATTTTCAATTGACTTTTTACCTTATTGTGATATACTCAGAATAAAAATGAGTGACCACTCACTTTATTTTAAGGAGGTTTTTATGGATACACGCTTTGCAATATCTGAATATCCAAATGTTAAAGAGGTTATTTCTGCCCTTGATGATTTAATATCAAAGCCTATTTATAGCATTAGCCCTAAAGCTCTTTCAAATTATGAATCCCAGTATTATGATAAAAAATGCAAAAAATCAAAGGAGATGATTACAGAAGCTTCAAATATCATACCTGGTGGAGTTCAGCATAATTTAGCTTTTAATTATCCTTTTCCTTTAGTTTTTTCAAAAGCAGATGGCGCATATTTATATGATATTGATGAAAATAGATATTACGATTTTCTACAAGCTGGTGGTCCTACAGTTTTAGGAAGCAATCCTAAAGAAGTTAGAAATAAAGTAATTGAACTTTTAAACGATTGTGGTCCATCAACAGGTCTTTTTCACGAATATGAATATAAACTTGCTAAAAAAATATCAGATAGCATTCCTTCTGTTGAAATGTTCCGTATGCTAGGATCTGGTACTGAAGGATGTATGGCTGCACTTAGAGTAGCAAGACTTGCAACAAAGAAGAAAAAAATACTTAAAATGGGTGGAGCATATCATGGATGGAGCGATCAACTAGCCTATGGAATAAGGATTCCTGGATCAAAAGCTACCCAAGCTCACGGAGTTCCAAAGTTTTGTTTTAACGATACAGATGAATTTTTTCCAAATGATTTAAACGATTTAGAAAAAAAATTAAAAGCAAATAAGATCCATGGAGGCACTGCTGCAGTGATAATCGAACCTTTAGGCCCTGAAAGTGGTACACGCCCTGTTGATAGAGATTTTATTAAAGGTGTAGATCTACTTTGCAAAGAATATGAAGCTCTTTTAATATTTGATGAAGTTGTTACAGCATTTCGCATAGGCATGTCAGGAGCTCAAGGATATTTTAATGTATCTCCTGATTTAACTGTATTTGGTAAAGTCGTTGCAGGTGGATATCCTGGCGCTGGAGGCTTAGGTGGTAAAAAACAATATATGTCTTATCTTTCAGCAGGAATACAAGGTGGAAGTAAGCATAAAAAAGCTTTAATTGGAGGGACAATGGCTGCAACTCCTCTTAGCTGCGTAGCAGGCTACTATACTCTTTGTGAAATGGAGAGAACAAATGCTCCACAGGTTGCTGGTGAAATGGGAGATAAAATTACAAATGGACTAAAAGACCTTATTAAAAAATATAATCTTCCATTTGTTGCGTTTAATCAAGGATCTATTTGCCATTTAGAAACTGTTGGAACAATGCATTATTCTATAAATTGGTCTAAACCATGGACTATTCCAAGTGTTTTAAAACAAACATCTATCCGCAAAAGAGAAATGGAGTATATGGGCGCAGCTTATATGGCTGAAGGTCTTGTTACACTGGCTGGAAGCAGGCTTTATACTAGTGCAGCTTATACCGATGAAATGGTGGAAGATGCATTAAAGTGCTTTGATAGAGTATTCCAAAATGTCATTATGAAGGGAAAGCGATAGGGAGAAAATGGATATAAAAGAAGCAAAAAAATTAGTTATAGAATCTGGACTTAAGCTTGTATCCTCAGGCTTAATAGCAAGAACTTGGGGAAATGTTAGCTGCCGCATAGATAAAGAAAATTTTGCAATTACTCCTAGCGGAAAAGCTTATGAAAGCTTAACTGAAGAAGATATTGTAATATGCAAAGTTAAAGATTGTTCCTATGAAGGAAATGTGAAACCTTCATCAGAAAAAGGTGTTCATGCCCTCTTATATAGATTTTATGAAGATGTGAATTTTGTCATACACACTCATCAAATAAATGCTTCAGCTGTGGGCGCAATGGATATTAACGGTTTTGAAACATCAGGCTTTTCTTTACTCGGAAAAGCTGTACCTGTTGCAAAATATTCTCTTCCTGGTTCAAAAAAGCTTCAAGATGGAATTAAATATGCTCTTAATTTAACTGATGGTCATTGTGTTATAATGTCTCACCATGGTGCTCTTTGCTTTGGCGAAAATCACGAGGAAGCTTTTAATGCAGCAGAGCAGCTTGAAGATGCTTGCTTTAAGCTTATTAAAAAATTATATTTAAATATTTCACATAAAAATGAATATTCTGAAAAAGACTTTTATGAATACTATATTTCATCAATATTAAAAGAAGATGTTAAAATCCTTAAAAATAATTTAAACTTAGGGGAAAGCATGCGTACCTCAGAAGGTTTTATTTTCAAAAATGATGAAGAAACTTACTATAAATTAAATGAAACAAGTATTCCTCAAGAAGCTCTACTTCATCAGGTTATTTATCAAAATAGATCAGATATAAATTTTATAAAATCAAGCTCTCACATGGCACTTTTAGCTTGCTCTTTAGCTTCATCGCCTATTATTCCATATGTTGATGATTTTGCTCAAATTGCAGGAAGTAAAATACAATGTGCAAAGAGCGCCAATCCTTTTGACGTATTTTTGGGCCTTGATGGAAACTTTGGTGTACTTGTACCAAATGGTGGAGCCTTGTGCTGTGCTCAATTAGAGCCTGATGCAATTGCGCTTAAACTTGTAATGGAAAAAGGAGCCTTTGCCCAAATAGCTGCTAATTTAACAAATGGCAAGCCTTTATCAAAGCTAGATATAAAGCTTATGAATGCTGTGTATAAAATGAGTTATTCAAAGAGGAACAAATCTAAATAAAAGGTGATTTTATTGGAAAAAGAGTATAAAATCTTTAAATATCGCTGGATTATCTTAGCTGTAATTATGCCAATAATAATATGCACTGAAATGTTTTGGCTTACATTGTCACCTGTAGCTTCTTTTGCAATGAACTATTATAATGTAAAGAGCATTGGAATATCGATGTTTGCAACTAGTTATATGATCATGTTTGTGCTCTTTACATTCCCTGCCTCCTTTATAATAGATAAATATGGGTACAGAACTTCCGTAATAATTGGTTCTCTTGTTACAGTGATTTTTGGTATACTTAGAGCAGTTTTTGCTTCAAATTTTGCTTTAGCACTTATATGCCAATTTTTTATAGCTATTGGCCAACCATTTTTATTAAATGTTTCAACAAAAGTTCCTGCTAATTGGTTTCCTATTTCAGAAAGATCAACTGCTTCTGGCTTGTTAACTATGGCACAATATTTAGGATTTGTTTTTGCACTTATTTTATCGCCAATTCTTATAGAATCAGGTGGTATACCAAATTTATTTTGGATATTTGCCATAATAGCCTGTATATGTGCAGTCTTATCAATATCATTCACAAAAGAAAAACCTAAAGTCCCTCCAGGGCCTGAAAATCCAAAAGAAGAATTAAGCTTAGCACTTATGTTAAAGCTTTTTAAAAATATGAATTTCATATATGTACTTATAATTGTTTTTATCTCAATGGGAATATTTAATACACTTTTAACTTTAATTGAAAACATTTTAAGCCCAAGGGGAATAACCATGGACCAATCAGGTATCATTGGTGCAGTTTTTGTTATTTCTGGTATTATAGGAGCTGTTGTTTTGCCAATTATTTCTGATAAAATTCATAAAAGGGTTCCAATTTTTAAAATTGCAATTACTTTGCTGGTTTTCCTTTATCTAGGGCTTACATTTATAAATAGTTTTTTAATTTTATGCATTGTTTCAGCTTTAGCTGGGTTTACTATTATGGGAGTTGCTCCAATAATATTCCAACATGGTGCAGAGGTTGCTTATCCTGCAAAGGAAGGCACATCTTTAGGATTAATTTTACTTATGGGGCAAATATCAGGAACCTTATTTGTATTTCTCTTTGAAGTATTAAGCAGTACACTTAACAATATAACCATTCCCATGCTTATAATTGTTTTTGCAACAGCACTTGAGATACCTTTTACTTTAAAGATGAAAGAATCAGATTTATTTAAGTAGTAAAAATAGGTAGGTTAACCATTAATTGATTAACCTACCTATTTTCTAAAAGTTAATAGCCCAAGTTGGCTAGTTCAATTATTATTTCTGTACCTCTACCTGGCTCACTCTTCACTTTAACTGTTCCATTATGATAGGCGGCAATATGCTTTACAATTGAAAGACCTAAGCCCGTTCCTCCTATTTTCTTTGAACGTGATTTATCTACACGATAAAACCTTTCAAAAATCCTATTATGATGCTTTTTATCAATTCCAATACCAGTGTCTATAATAGAAATTTTGGTTTTTTCGCCTATGTTCTCTGCTATTACAGAAACTTTGCCACCTGGTTTGTTATATTTTATGGCATTTTCAACAATATTATAAAGCATTTCATAAACCATTGGTTTGTTTGCAATTATATCATACTTTTTATCTGGTATACAAAATGTCAGCATAGCTTCATCAGCTTTTACTTTTAAATTGTCAATAACCTCGCCAATTAATTTTGTTAAATCAAATTGTTCATAAACACGTTCACCATCTGATTCATCTAGTTCAGATAAACGTATGATATCTTCAATTAAAACTATAAGGCGTTCTGATTCCTTTTTTATCCTTTTAGCCACATCAGTTATATCATCAGGCATTACCATACCCTTTGACATAAGCTCCGCAAAACCAGAAATAGTAGTAAGTGGCGTTTTTAGTTCATGAGATACATTAGCTGAAAATTCACGGCGCATTTTCTCAGACTTTGCTTTTTCAGTTACATCAAGGAATAAAATAAGAACTCCTTTATCCACATTGCTAAAAAAAACGTGATAATTTTTTTCATCTATAGGTAGTATCATATCATTGTTTTCGCCATTAAGCGCAAGTTTAATATGGTCAAGCACTTGTATAACACGGGTTAATTCTAAGATATTTCTACCACTAGAGCCATCTGCAATATTTAAAATAGACAAAGCGCTTTTATTAGCAAGCAAAACAATACCATCTTTGTCAGTTAATATTAACCCTTCCTTCATATTATCTGAAATAGCTTCAATTATATCACTTTTTTTTGTTACTTCATTAAGCGCACTTTGTATTTGCCTTTTTTGTGATGTAATTTCTCTTATAAATGGAGAAAGCTCATCATAGGTATTTGAATTTTGATCAAAATTAAATTTATTAATAGGCTCTATTATTTTTCTTGTTAATCTCTTTGCAATAAACAAGCACAAAAACAATATTATAAGAATGAGCACAATACATTGGGGCAAAATAGAAACAAAAATCCCATAAATACTCGATGTGGTTTTAGCTACACGCAATACAATTCCATCGCTGAGTTTAACTGCATAATAGTAAGTTTGTTTGCCAATTGTTTGAGAAAATCTTTTACTTTCTCCTGCTCCAAATTCAAACGCTTTTTTAATTTCTTCACGATCTTTATGATTGCCAAGAGTTTTTATATCAATAGTGTTGTCATAAAGAACAGTTCCATCTATATCCACAACAGTAGTCCTAAGCTCCTTACTTGAAATGTTTAACTCTTCCATGTATTTAATTTTATCGTCCACTAAATTAAGGCTGTTCTCTAAAAAAATGCTTTTATCTTTAAGTTCACTTTTTATTTGTTCAGTAAAACTGCTATAGAAGGTGAAAATGAGCAACCCAGATGCTAATATCACACTGAAAAACGCTAAAATAAGCATATTGATGTAAATTGTTTTTTTCAAACTCATTCACCAACCTTATAGCCAACTCCACGAACAGTTTGAATAATTTCACAACCAGAACCAAGCTTTTGACGCAAAGTTTTAATATGCATATCCACTGTTCTAGTTTCCCCTTCAAACTCCATCCCCCAAACTGTGGACATGATCCTATTGCGAGTCAATACAAGTCCCATATTTTCCATTAAAAGCTGCAGGAGTTCAAATTCCTTGTAAGTTAAAATGATGTTTTCACCATTAACTCGAACAATGTGCTTTTCTGGAATTAACTCTACATTCTCACAAACTAGAGTATTTAAAGATTCGCTTAAACATTTTGTTCTCCTAAGTACTGCTTTAACCCTTGATATTAGTTCAAGAACTGAAAATGGCTTTGTCACATAATCATCTGCACCTAAATCAAGCCCTTTCACCCGATCAAATTCACTATTTTTAGCAGTAAGCATTATTACTGGTAGTTTTTTTGTTTTAACCATAGTTTTTAGTGATTTTAAAATAGCTATGCCATCTTCCCCTGGCAGCATTATATCAAGAAGCACAAGATCAGGCAATTCTATCTTAATCTCTGTCCAAAAACCTTCTGAACACTCAAAACCTTTTGCTATAAAATCCGTTGATTTAAAAGCGTATAATACAAGGTCTCTTATATTATCATCATCTTCAACAATATAAATTTTTGGCATAATATATCTCCAAATTATATAATTTTTTTGTCCTTATGCTGACCTGTTATTGAAAAAATCACCCATTCTGCAATATTTACTGCATGGTCGCCAATGCGTTCAAAATACTTAGCAATCATCAAAAAGTCCATAGCCTGCTCGCCATTTTTTACATCTTTATGGATGAGGTCAATTAAATCCTTCTTTACTTTGCAAAAAAGTTCATCCACAATATCATCATGTTTTATAACAGAATAAGCAATCTCTAAATCTTTCTTTACATAGGCATCAATACTGTCTGAAACCATCTTAATTGTGGCATCTGCCATTTGAGGAATATGCACTAACTCTTTTATATATATAGCTTTAGAAAGCACCATAGTAATTTCCGAAATATCAGTAGCATGGTCGCCAATTCTCTCCATATCTGTAATCATTTTAAGCGCAGTGGAAATTAAACGTAAATCACTTGCAATAGGCTGCTGGTGAAGAATAAGCTTTAAACAACAGCTTTCAATATGCTTTTCCATTTCATCAATTTCATCATCATATTCAATTACCTTTTTTGCAAGTTCAACATCTTGACCTATTAATGCCTTTATTGCCTGCGATATAGCATTTTCAATTAAAGCTCCCATCATAATTAAACTGTTATTCATCTCTGTTAATTGCTCATCAAATCTTGTACGCATTATCCAAACCTCCCAGTTATATAATCCTCTGTACGTTTATCTTTTGGCGTAGAAAACATATAATCTGTATTTTCATATTCAATAATTTCCCCTAAAAGGAAGAATGCTGTTTTGTCACTAATTCTAGTTGCTTGCTGCATATTGTGCGTAACAATTATTATAGTATATCTATCTTTTAAATCTAGTACAAGATCTTCTATCTTCCCCGTAGAAATAGGATCAAGTGCGCTAGTAGGCTCATCCATTAAAAGAATTTCAGGTTCTACAGCAAGAGCTCTGGCAATGCACAATCGCTGCTGCTGGCCACCTGACAAGGATAATGCGGATTTTTTTAACCTATCTTTAACTTCATTCCATATAGCAGCATCTTGCAATGATTTTTCTACAATATCATCTAAAATATGCTTTTGCTTTATTCCATGTGTTCGTGGACCAAAAGCAATGTTATCATAAACACTCATTGGAAATGGGTTAGGCTTTTGAAATACCATACCAATGCGTTTACGAAGTGTCATAGTATCTATACCATTATTATATACGTTTTCCCCATCAATTAAGACATCACCTGTTATTTTGCAATTTAGAGCAAGATCATTCATGCGATTCAATGTTTTTAGGAGGGTGCTTTTGCCACAACCTGATGGACCAATAAATGCAGTGATTTTTTTTTCTTCTATGTCAATATGGATGTTTTTCAAAGCGTGAAATTCACCATAATATAAATTTAAATTATTAATAGCAAATTTTATCATATTTCTTTATCCTTTCGCTAGCCTCCTAGCTAGACTTGTTGCCATCATGTTTATTCCAATGACCATTATAAGCAAAATAAGTGCAGTAGCATAAGATTCGTCGGTGTGCAAACCTTCGCTTGAGATATTATACATATGCACAGCAAGCGTCCTTGCAGAATCTGTAAGCTTTGTTGGAATTTGAGCAACTGTCCCAGCTGTATAAATAAGTGCTGCAGTCTCACCAACAATACGCCCTATAGCTAGAATGATACCTGAAAGAATACCAGGAGTTGCAGCAGGAAGAACAATTCTCATCACAGTACGCAATCGCCCAGCCCCAAGCCCAAACGCCCCTTCACGATAGCTATCTGGAACAGATTTTAAAGCCTCTTCAGTGGTGCGCATAATAAGAGGTAAAATCATAATTGAAAGAGTAAGTGCTCCAGCAATTATTGAAAATCCTAAACCTAGCGCAGTTACAAAGAACAACATACCAAATAATCCATATACAATGGAAGGAATACCTGAAAGGGTTTCAGTGGTGATGCGTATTAAATCTACAACTTTATTGCCTCGTTTTGCATATTCTACAAGATAGATAGCGGTACATATGCCAAGAGGAGTCGCAATAATAAGAGACAATAAGGTAGTTTCTATTGTAGTTACAATGGCTGGAACAACTGAAACATTATCACTTGTATAATGAAGAGAAAATAGCGAAAATTTTAAACTTGGAGTTCCTTTTACCACAATATATGCAATTAAAAAAACAAGAACACTAACTGCAATAATTGCTGCACCATATGTGATAACTGATAGGAATATATCAAATGGTTTTTTATGCTTTATTTTCAATTCCTTTCAGCCCTCCTTTTAATCAGTGAAAAAGATAAATTTATAATGAGGATGAATACAAATAAAACAACTCCTGTTGCGATTAGTGCCTCACGATGTAGATCAGCAGCATATCCCATTTCAATAACGATGTTAGCTGTTAAGGTACGTACACCTTTAAATATGCTATTTGGTATAATTGCTTGATTTCCAGCAACCATGTTAACTGCCATGGTTTCACCAATTGCACGTCCAATTCCCAAAACTATGCTAGCAAAAATTCCAGACTTTGCTGCAGGAACAGTAGCAAAATAAACAGCTCGATTATGGCTTGCACCTAGAGCTAATGCGCCCTCATAGTACGATTCTGGCACAGCTCTAATAGCGCTTTCAGATATTCCAATTATTGTAGGTAAAATCATAATGCCAAGCAAAATAGATGCAGTGAAAATACTTTTACCATTGCCACCAAACAAATCTTGCATAAGTGGTACTATAACCCTAAGTCCGAAAAAACCATACACTATAGATGGAATTCCTGCAAGCAAATCAATAGCAGGTTTTACAATTTTATACATTTTTTTATTGCACATCTTTGCCATAAAGATAGCTGTTAAAATTCCAATTGGAACACCAAAAAGAATGGCACCAGCTGTTACATATAAACTTCCAAGAATCATAGGAAATATGCCAAAATGTGGAGGTATATCAGTAGGCGACCAATCTTTTCCAAAGAGGAAATTAAATATTCCTATTTCACTTATAGCAGGTAATCCACTTAAAAATAGAAACAAACATATTAATATTACAGCTATAATAGAAGTCAGAGCAGTTACTAAAAATACTATTCTCATAATTTTTTCTTTTACATTATTTTTCATAAATTCAACCCTCTGCAATAATGCTTATTCTAATTAGTAACAGCATCCCATGTTTTAATTTCACCAGTATATATTTTTTTAACATGATCCTTTGTAAAATTAGTTGCAGTATTATTCTTATTCACAATTACTGCTATACCATCTAATGCAATTTGTATCCCTTTCAACGTTTCCTTTTCACTGTCTTTTAGCTCCCTGCTAGACATTCCTATATCATATGAGCCTTCCTCAGCTTTAGTCATACCAGTAGTGCTATCTGTTGTTTGAAGCTGGATTGTAGCATTTGGATTTATTACTTTATATCCTTCAATGAGCTTTTCCATTAGCGGTGAAACTGAGCTTGACCCACCTACAACAATATTGCCACTAGGTTTATCTCCTGCATATGGTGTGGCGCCTTCATTAATTGCTATATAGCTTTTACCAACTATTTCCTGTCCTTCTTTTGAAAGGATGTAATCAATAAAATCTTTTGAAATACCAGATGGTTCCCCCTTAGTTGCAATATTAAAAGGGCGAGAAATTTTATAGCTCCCATTCTTTACATTTAAAGTAGTGGCGTCTACCCCTTCAATTTGAACTGCTTTTATGCTGTCATTTAATGAGCCCATTGACACATAACTTATAGAATATGCATCGTTTTGCACAGTTGTAAGAATTGTATTAGTGTTGCTCTCAACACTTGCTTCTTTCATAATTAAATCCTTTTTCGTGCCATCAGCTTGTTTCTCTTCCAAACCAAATAACTCAATAAATGCGCCTCGTGTGCCAGAGCCAGGCTCCCTAGTCACAACATTAATTTCTTTTTTTACATCAAAGCTTGTACTATTGCCACAACCTGCAAGAGTACCTAGAAGCAAACTAAATAATAACACACTTGCACTAATTTTTTTCATATATATAACCCCTCACCTTATAAAATAATTAATTTTCTGCCTATTCAAATTTAGTTTATCATCCCATTGTAAAATCCACATTTCTGTTTATGTAAAATGTATGTAAAACCGAATTTTCCTTTATGGAAATGACCTACCCATACACAAAAAGCCCCAATAAAAAATTAGGACTACATAGTCAAAATAATTTCTTAACTTCAACATCAAAAAATTACAGTTTAATATGCTTTTAACAATATTAGAATACTAAAAAAAGCTTAGTTAGGAAATTATCTATAAATTTATTTAAATTTTATGTTAATATTTATTCAATTATAATTTGGAAGGAGCGATTATATATGAAAAAAATTTTTGCTTCATGTATCATTACACTTCTTTTTATAGTAACTTTTTCTATGGGTAATCTAAAAGTAACTAATGCTACTACCACTGCTGCGCTAGATAAATTAGTTGGATATTATACTGGTACATACGAATATGCAGGATGTCCATATAACATTATACTTGATATAAAAAGAGACAATGTTACATGTGAATATTTAGCTACAATGATAACTTTAAAAGCACCTTATGACATTAAATGTGATCCAGTAACTTTTCTTAAGCAAAATGCAATTGGCTATTATGAATTAAAGGCTTCCTATAATTTAAATACAAACCAATATGTGTTACAAGGCAATAGAATTGATAAAACATCTCCTTCTATTTGTGTTACTTTAGCTGGATGTTTAGAAGAAAAATGCATAAATGATGCAATTCAAGTTAATTTTAACGGAACTATAATTGCAGATGGAAAAACAATAGGCAATTTTTGTCTTACAAAATCTGAAGCATTTACATTAATTGGTTATCCTTATTGCGGAGGGTACTATGGTTATCCTGAAATATTTAAAATGGAATTTGAAAGAATAAAAAAATTAAATGCATAATATTAGGAGAGGAAAACCTCTCCTATAACTCATAATCCCCCAAGCTAATTATCTCTTCTCTAAATTTTTCTGAATTAATAATAGATAGCATATTTTGAACAATAGGTTTTTCTAAGTCCATTTTTTTAACCACCATATCATAATTTTCCTTTTGAAGGGGAATAAAATCAAGTCCATTTATTTGTTTTACGCATTTCTCATTTCCTATTCCAAAATCATAGTCATTTCTTGCCACAGATGTTGCAACAGAAACATGTGAGGTAGCAATACTATTGTATCCATTTATATCTTTTGTTTTAATATTTAAAAGATTTATCTTTTCATCAAGAAGTACTCTTATTCCACTGCCCTTTTCTCTATTAATAAATTTAATATCATCTCTCTTTAAGTCTTCCCACCCATAAATATTCTTTGGGTTACCCTTTTTAACATAAAATCCAACTGTTCTTTTAACAAGAGGAATAATCTTAAAAGGAATGCCAGGAAGAAGTCCTTTTACATACACCTCATTATATGTATTTGTTTCTTCATGCCAAAGATGACATGTAGCAACACTTACCTGATCATTATATAAAGCATAAAGCCCATTATAGCTTCCTTTATACGAGCGAAGTATTTTTTTATTTGGATTTTCTTCTTCTAAAAACCTGCAAAGAATATCTAAAATCATATCCTGACCGCATATTATAAATGTTTCTTCATCTAAATTCTCTTTATAAAATGCACCTTCATCATGCATTTTAGCTTTATATTTATTTATGTTATCTTCATCAATTCTAAGTTTCCTGCCAACCCTATAAGCATTTAACTCTCCTCGTTTAATCATTTCATAAACTGTATTTTTTTTTATATTTAAAATGCTAGCTACTTCTTCAGGTGTCATCGATCTATTATTCAAGAAAAACACTTCCTTTTTATCTTATGATTTCAAAGTAAAACATCTTGACATGAATGTCAAGCCATTTTATAATTAAACAAAATAACATTATAAAACATAATTAAAAACTATTATTTTTGTTATTTTAGTTATTTTATATTCATTTATATATTGGGAGGATGTTATGAAAAAATATTTTTCAATTGTACTATTTATCATATGTATTGTAACATTAAGCAGTTGTACAACCTCAAATAATTCAAGTACAAATACCACAACTTCAAGTACTACAAGTAAACCCCAAGAAAAAACTTTACTGGTTTCTGCTGCTGCAAGTTTAAAAGATTCTCTAAATGAAATCGGAGAGCTTTATACAAAAAATAATCCAAATATTAAAATCACCTTTAATTTTGGCGCATCAGGAACCCTCCAGCAGCAAATAGAACAAGGTGCTCCAGCTGACATATTTTTTTCGGCAGGTGAAAAGCAAATGGATGCTTTAGATAAAAGTGATTTACTTTTAAAAGACACTAGAAAAGACATACTAAAAAATGATATAGTTTTAATAGCACCAACTAATTCAAATTTAACTTCAGTAGATGATTTAAAGCTTGATTCTATACAAAAGATAGCCCTTGGAGAACCAAAATCAGTTCCTGTAGGACAATATTCAGAAGAAATATTAAAATATTATAATATATATGATGAAACTGTTGCAAAAGCTGTATATGGAAAAGACGTTAAAGAAGTTTTAACATGGGTTGAGGAAGAAAATGCAGATTGTGGAATAGTTTATAAAACAGATGCTATGGTTTCAAGCAAAGTAAAAATCATTGGTTCATTTCCTGAAGAATCACATTCAAAAATTACTTATCCAGCATCAGTTATAAAATCCACAAAACTTGAAAGTGAATCAAAAGATTTTTTAAATTTTCTTTCATCAGATGATGCTAAAAATATATTTACAAAATACGGATTTATATTTTAATTAAAGAAAGGACTAATAATGGATTTATCACCTTTATTTATATCTTTAAAAATATCTTTAGTTTCATTAATATTGACACTAATCTTTGGAATTTTTATTTGTTATAAAATGCTTTTTTATAAAGGAAAGTTTAAATTTCTTTATGAATGGGTTTTAAATATATCATTAGTCCTTCCACCAACAGTAGTAGGTTTTTTACTATTAATATTCTTTGGCAGAAAAGGTCCTATGGGCATAATTTTAAACAAAATAGGAATAAACATTATTTTTTCATGGCAGTCTGCGGTAATATCATGCTTTTTTATCTCTCTTCCGTTTATGTATCGCTCTTTGATGTTATCGCTTTCTCATATTGATTATGCTTTATTTGAAGTAGCCTTTACATTTGGCGCATCAAAACTTAAAACATTTTTTTACATAGCCCTTCCAATGTCGATAAATGGGCTCATAACAGGCATAGTAATCTCCTTTTTAAGATCCTTAGGTGAATTTGGCGCAACCCTTATGATTGCAGGAAACATTCCTGGAAAAACCCAAACCATCCCTTCTGCTATTTATTTTTTAGCTTCAGGAGGAGAAATGGAAATGGCGCTTTTTTGGGTAATACTTCTCCTTGTATTGTCAGCAATATTTATGTCATTTATATTAATACTGCAAAAAGGATCTATAGATTTTTAAGTTTACGATTTTTCTAGAGAAATTACCCTATCACCAGCTACATATTCTTCATAGTAATTTGAAGTTAAAACTAAAATAGCTATACCTTTATTAGAAAGTTCATAAATTAAATCCATAACAAGTTTTCTAAGCTTCATATCAACTCCTGTAAATGGCTTTATAATCACCAAAAGCTTAGGTGAATATAAATGCCATTTATAATATACAAGTTTAATTAAAGTAGTCATATTTAAATCATCAATATCTTTTATATAAATGTTTTCTTTAAATTTATCATAGTATTCATTTATTATGCTCTTTTTAAGTCCAAACTTAAATGAAATATTATTAACCCTTTCGCCTAGCATAAAACATAAATTTTCTAAAAGGCTCATGTCTTTAAACAACATATTTTGAACAGCATTTTCACATATAAATCCAATACCTTCAGATATAATTTTGCTCAAATGTTTAAACTCAAATTTACGATCAAAATAAAAAATTTCTCCACTTGCAGCAAAAATACTTCCATTTAAAAGCTTTATAATATCCTCATTGCCCTTATTATTTCTGTCTAAAATATTTAATACTTCACCTTTTCTTAAATCAAAGGATAATTTATTTATATTTTCAGTTTTAACATTGTTAAATTTTAAAATCACTTCAAAATTTCTATTTGCTCTTCTTAATGAAATGCCCCTATCATACTCTTTGCCTAAAATTAAAGATGTGGCCTTATCTATGTTAAAATCCTTTCTACTAATATTAAATGTATTTCTTCCTTCTCTCATTATTATCATTCTTTCAGTAAACTCATTTAACATATCCACATAACTATTAACATATAAAAAAGATATTTTTTCATCCTTTAGTTTTAACACAATCTCATGAAGGCTTTTTAAATCATTGCTTCCTAAATCATTATCTAAATCTAAAAGTATTACTAATTTTGCTCCTGCTGCATAAGCCTTCATAAGCTCAACTATGGACCTATCTAAAGATGATAACTTATTTATAGCATATTTAGGATTTATTTTTATATTAAATTTATCAAATAGCATTTTAGTTTGTCTATAAAGAGCAGTCTTCCTAATAAAATATTTGTTAAATTCACTTCTCATAGTAAATATATTATCAGCTACAGTTAGGTCATGGGCTAAGTCACCAATATTTTCAATTTTAAAAATCTTATTTTTTATAATCCTTTTATAATCATCCCCATCATAAAGTACATCATCGTAATACATGCGCCCAAAGTCAGCTTTTCTTATTCCACACAAAACTTCAATTAAGTGCTGTTTTCCTAGTGTATTTAAAGTTAAAATGCCAACTATTTCACCTTTGAATATATTCATATAAAATCCTTGAAGTGAAGAAATATTTTCATTATTAATCATAATGTTTTCAATTCTAATAAGCTCTTCTCTCATAAATCACCTATTTAGAAATGGGCAATGTTATTTCAACATCTGTTCCATAATCTATAGCACTTGATATATTTATTCCATACTGCTCCCCAAAGAGAAGTTTTATCCTGTTATTAACATTTATCAATGCAATTCCACCTTTTTCCTTATCATCCTTTGTGTAGTCAAAAGATGGTATGTTTAATTTTGAGATTATCTTTTCAAGGGAGTCTTCTTCAATTCCAATTCCATCATCTTTAATATGTATTATTAATCTGCTTTTAGTTGTATAAAAACTTATCCTAACTAATCCTTTACCAACTTTACACTCAAGGCCATGATAAATTGCATTTTCAACTATTGGTTGCAGGGTTAATTTAGGTAATTTGTATTCAAAAATAGTGTCATCAACATCTTCATAGCAAAATTCTAAATTAAGTTTATCCCCAAATCTATATTTTTGTATTATAAAATAATTTTCCACATTTGTTATTTCATCTTCTAAATCTACTAAATTCTCAAGCTTTGATATAGTATACCTATAAAAGGTAGCAAGAGCTTCTACCATATCTGCAATCCTATCCATACCTTCAGATAATGCATCCCCTCTAATTGCTTCTAAAGTATTGTATAGAAAATGAGGGTTTATTTGATTTTGCAGTGCTAAATATTCAGCTTGCTTTTTAGACATTGCTATTTCATAATTTCTATTAAGCAATTTTTCAATTCTGTTTAGCATAGGTTCCATACCTTTAAAGATAAATATTTTTAAGTTAAATAAACCCTCTAATGTAAGCCCTGAGTTAAATTGCTCAATTGTCTTAACAGCTTTTTTATAAGGCATATAAACTTTTTTAAAGTATAAAAAAATCACTACTGAAAATCCTAATAAGAATATGAAATTAAGTATTATAAAAAATGAAGAAACTTCAATTATGTTTTTTATTAATACAACAATAAGAGTTAAATCTAAAGATCCATATAAAAATGCAAGAAATACAAAAAGATAATTAAATGTATCAAATAAACAAGAATCCTTTTTCAATGAAAACACTCCCATTTTACAGATAAAATTTTCTGTATTCTGATGGTTTAAGACCAGTTAATTTTTTAAAAAGCTTTGAAAAATGCTTTAAATCTGAATATCCCACTTCTAAAGCAATTGATGATACACTTATACTTGTCTCCTTTAAAAGCTCCTTTGCCTTATTTATCCTTAAGCTTATTAAATAATCTAAAAAATTCACCCCAGTTTCTTTTTTAAATAAGCTTGAAAAATAATTTGAGTTAAAACCTACCATTTTGCTGACATCTTCTAAAGTAATGGGCTGATTATAGTTATTTTGCATATATTCTTTAACAAACCTTATAGGCTTTATATCATGTTGTTTTTTCAGAGAAACAATATTGTCTAAATATTTTTCAATTTCACTATACAAAACATAAAATATTTCTTTTACTGAATTACAACTATTGATTTTTATTTGATAACCCTCAAAAAAAGAAATATCACTTTCTAATATAAAACTATGATTCTTTATAGAAAATAAAAAAATCTCTATTATCTCTTCTATTATGTCAAAAATTAAATTTCCTGTTACATTTTTATTTTCTATTACAGCCTTCTCTATGCCATTTATCCAGCTAAGTATGCATTCCTTGTTTAAAGTGTCAATATAATTTTGAAATTGCTGTTTTTTTTCATTGCTTATAAATGATTTTGCATTTAAACTTGAATTGCTAATGCTGTTATATTCAATTATCTTCCCTGATCCAACTAAAATTTTTTCTCTTATTGCAGATTTTGTACTTTTTAATAAACTTTCTAAATCATTTATGTCATTTGATATATTGCTAGCTCCAATATTCACCTTTAAATCAGAAAACAAATCATTCATAGCATTTATTCCATCAATAACATTTTTTAAATATTTTCTTATATTTTTTTTAATGTTATCATCATAATTTAATATGCAATAAATTCCCAAATCAAAGCTATAGAATTCCATATCATAACAAATGGGCTTAAAAACACTTTCTAAAATCCACAGTGTTTTATCTTTTAAAAGTTTATTTAAATTTTCACTATATATATTGTAATTTATAACCACATGTAAAATTATAGCTTGAAAATAACCTTCTTTAAAATTATAAAAGAATTCTTGATTAATTGTTAAAATATCAAATTTCATTGAGTTTTTATATTCATTAAAAAGTATATCAATTAAAAAACCCGTTCTAACCTTTTCCTTTGCCGTTTCAATATATCGTAAATTATTTTCACTTTCATTAAATTGCTGTTTTTTAATTTTATATTTTTCAACCATTTTATTTAAAGCATCAAGAAATTCTCGTTTATTAATAGGTTTTAAAAGATAATCTTCAACTCCATATTTTATAGCATTTTTTGCATAATCAAAATGCTTATACCCACTTATTATGATAAAATCTATGTCTTTATTTATTTCTTTCCCACGTTTAATAAGTTCAAGACCGTTATATCCAGGCATTCTAATGTCAGTAATAACAAGATCAGGTTTTTTTTCCTCTATTATGTTAAGAGCGTCAATTCCATTAAGAGCATAAGATATGATTTCCATACCTAAATTCTGCCACTCTACTAAATTTATTATAAGTTTGCAAACCTTTTCTTCATCATCAACAATTAATACTTTAATCAAAGCAATCACATTCCTTTCAAAAGTATTATTATAAGCTCATTTACAAGTGTTTATAAAAATTATATATTAGTTTTCTTTTAAATACTATAACTAATGCAAAATAAAGTAAAACATTAGCCTTAAAATAAAAGTATTAAAAAATAAAAATTTAAATAAACATTGCATAATTTTCCATTTATAACCAATACTAGCTTCGAAGGTAAATTAAATTTAATTTTATGGAGGTTTTTATGAATAAAAAATATCTACTTTTCTTACTTTCAATTATATTAACTTTTTCTTTCTATTTACCAATTAATGTATATGCTAATACATTAGGATTAAATTACATATCCAGTTTTTCAAATGATAAACTACTTTGTGATGGTGCTCCAGCTTCTGTTATGCTATTAACTGGTAATACTGTAACAGGTGAAGTTACAGGTTCTGGTCAACCTGGTGCTAGCATCACATTCTATTTAGGAAATGCAACATATACTACTACAGTTGGACCAGATGGGTTGTGGTCTGTAATTTGTGATCCACCGCCTCAAATTGGAGACTTAGGAATTGCAATTCAAGTTGACGCAAATGGAAACGAAACTTCATATTCTGGAATTCTAGGCGAAAAAGCTTAAGAAAATATTTTGGAGGGTTTATGATGAGAAAAAAAATAATTATTACAACATTTACATTTTTACTTTTGTCACTTTTTCAAATGGTTGATACATTTGGAAGTACGCTAACAGCTGATTCTAATGTTCATGAGTTTAAATATATAACAAACCAAGTAAAAAAATGCGAAAAATGCGGCAAAACAATACCAGCAAATAAATCATGCCCATTTTGTAATTAGTATAAATCAATAATTTAAAATTAATTCTCATTTAAAAAAGTATTATACATAATTTAAGGCTACAAAACAAAAGCTTATTTAGTTTAAACTAAGTAAGCTTTTATAGCATTTTATTATTCTTTTATCCCTTAACAACCCCAATAGTCTTTAATTTCTTTACTTGTTTTACTAAATCTAATTGATTTTCCATCACTTCATCAATATCTTTATAAGCAAATCTGCTTTCTTCAGCCACATCCTTTTTATTATGCTTTCCAAGTACAACACCTTGAGCATTAAGGTCAGTAATGACTTTCTCAACCGAAAAATTCTTAATGGCAGCTTTTCTTGAATACTTTCGCCCAGCTCCATGAGAAGACGATTTAAAGCTTGCTTCATTTCCAAGTCCTATGGCAACATAGCTAAAAGACCCCATAGCACCAGGTATAACAACAAGCTCTCCTTCTCTTGCGCGCGTGGCACCCTTTCTATGTACCCATACATTTTTTCCATAGTGATTCTCAATAGCTGCATAATTGTGATGACAATTTATCTCTTCTTTATATTCAAAACTTATATTAGTATATTTTCCCATCCATTTTTCTAAAATGGACTTGGATTTATACATCATGCTTGACCTATTTTCGTAAGCAAAATCAAGAGCAAGGTTCATCCAATTTACATACTCCTTCCCTTCTTTTATATCTAAAGGAAGAAATGCTAGCCTATGGCTTAAAGGAACAGATGTATGCCATTTCTCATTTAAATCCCTTGCAATATGATTAAAATAATCACAAATTTGCTTTCCAAAATTTCTGCTTCCAGAATGAATCATTATGCCAAGGTTTCCATTATCATCTTCTTGAAGCTCGATAAAGTGATTTCCTCCTCCAAGAGTTCCTATTTGATAATACCCTGCATCAATTTGTCCTAATAATTCAACGTTGTTTTCATATTTTTCCATTTCAAGAAGCGCTTTATCAAGCACAAAAGATGGTTGTACATTCTTATGATGATTAAAACCAAGTGGGATATTTCTAAGTATATCCCCTACTATAGCTTGAATTAAATTTCCATTTCCAGTTTCAATATTTTTAATTTCATAAACAGGTATATCAGTGCCCACAAATGCCATGCCACAACCGATATCAACTCCAACAGCATTTGGAATTATAACATTTTCAGTTGCAATAACTCCACCAATAGGCATTCCCATTCCTGTATGTGTATCAGGCATTAATGAAACCCATTTATAGATGAAAGGCAGATTAGAAAGATTATATGCCTGCTCTAAGCAGCTCTCCTCTATATCACTTTCACTCTTTAACCATACTTTTATTGGAAGTCTTGTTTTTTCATTTGAAATAACAAACATATATTTCATCTCCTTCATCAAATTTATTTTAATGACTTCTTATGATATTATAGTATCAACGATATTTAAATAAGTCATATAAAAAACTTTGCGAATTTCATTAAGGGTGGTATTTTTATGGCTGTATTCTCAGAGCTTATAAAAAAATTTGATAAGATACGTGACTTTATGAGAGATTTCTATATTTATGGCTTTAAACACAGAGAGGACTTTACTAAAAAATCATATAGGTCTTATGACAATGAGAAGAGAAGAATTGCAAGTTACATGGGAGAATATATGAAATGGGAATATAAAAATAATAAAAAAAAATCATTCATATCTCTTGATTGTTCTAAAATACCAATAAATCCACTTTATGCGGCCTTTAAATCAAAATCTTTTACTTCTAATGATATTATGCTTCATTTTTATATTTTAAATTTATTAAAAACTCCCTATACAATTTCACAAGTTACAAATGAAATATCTCTTAAAACAAACCACACCTTTGATATTCAAACAGTTAGAAATAAATGTGTTGAATATACAAAAAATGGTTTATTAATTTCCTTTAATCAAGGTAAAAATATAATGTATCAAATAAACAATGCTGAAGATATTTTTAAATTTTACCCAAATTTATTTGATGCAATAAGTTTTTTTCAAGGAGCTATGCCCTTTGGAGAAATAGGAAGCTTTATTTTAGATCTTTATAAAAAAGAAAATAGTTTATTTGTTTTTAAGCATCAATTTATAGCTCATGCTTTAGATGATTTAATTCTTCTAGAAATATTAACCGCTATAAGAAAAAATTACTCAATAATATTTGAAAATCAAAACTCTAGAACTGGCTATGTATCTATTTATGAAGGGGTACCACTTAAAATATTCGTTGGAGCATATACTGGAAGGCGTTATTTATGCGTTTATAAACAAAAAACTAACAGGTTTTTTAATTATAGGTTAGACTACATTAAAAATATATGCTTTGATAAAATTTATGAAGATTTTGATATGGTAAGACAAAAGCTTAATGATAATTTAAATAAGGTTTGGGGTGTAAGCTTTGGAGGAAAAAGGCGACTTGAAATTATATGCATGAAATTATTTATAGACGAAGAAAATGAAAATCATATTATTAAAAAAATTGAAAGAGAAGGGCAAGGCGGCGAATTAATAAGGCTTAAAAACAACATTTTTTTATATACTAAAGAGCTCTTTGATTCAAATGACATATCCCCATGGATTAAAACCTTTACTGGCAGGATTTTAGCATTTGAAGGAACAAATAAATCTGTTATTGAAAGATTTTATAATGATATAGAAAAACTTAAAAAAATATATGAAAAATAGAGGAAAACATTATGGAACTTTTTTCAGAAGTATATGGATGTTATTATACAGTTATATCTACAATTTTAGAAAAAGCAAGCTTTGGAATTACAAAGGATGAAATATATGAAACTCTCAATAAAGATGCCTTTTTTGATACTTCTTTTCACATGGTTCCAAAATTATTTTTAGAATGGGGCTTTCTTTATAAAAAAGACAATAAATACTACTCTAAAATTGATTTTTCAGAGTTTAAAAGGCCTTTAACAAATCTTGAAAAGTCATGGCTTAAAACCCTTCTATTAGATAAAAGAATATTGCTCTTTATATCAAATAGTGAAATTATAAGTTTGCTTGATTTATTAAAAAACACAGATCCTTTATTTTACAAAGAAGATTTTCATATATTTGAAAAAGCTTTAGATGGTGACAATTATGATGATGAAATATACAGATACAATTTTAAAAAGGTTTTAAATTTTTGTAAAACAAATACTCCTTTGTTAATTGAATATGAAGATCTTAAGGATAGCACTTTAAAAAGCATATTTATACCATGGAAAATATGTTACTCTCAAAAAGATGATAAATTTAGACTTCTTTCAGAAAAAATAAATGGAAATAATCAAGAAAAGGCTACATTAGACATATCTAAAATCAAAAACATAGAAATTTTATATGATCCTTTTATTTCATTAAAAAATTTGCATGCCATGGCTTTTAAAAATGAGCCCATTGTTTTAGAAATTTCAGAAGAGAGAAATGCATTAGAAAGGTGCATGCTTCAATTTGCATCTTGGGAAAAAGAGACAGAGTTTAATGAGGAAAAAAATAGGTACCTTTGTAAAATTTATTATGATAAAGAAGATGAATCAGAACTATTAATGCGAATTTTAGGTTTTGGACCTGTTATAAAGGTATTAGGTCCAGAAAGCTTTTTAAAAATGATAAAAGACAAGATTAATGCTCAATATGAGTTGTTTAATAAATATGTTTAAGCAGGTGTTTTGTTACCTATGATAAATAAACTTCAAATTAAAATTAAATCTTTTGATAATCTTTCTTTAAACGCTCATTTATATAAACAAAAAAGTTATACAAAAAAATGGGTTATCATAGTACATGGATATAAATGCAATGCTGACTTTATGGAATCTTATATAATAAATTTCTTTAAGCTTAAGTTTAATATAATAGCTCCAGATTGTAGAGGCCATGGTTTAAGTGAGGGCAATTACATTGGCATGGGATGGCATGATAGGCTTGATATTATAAATTTTATTAATGAGATAATTAAAATAGATAAAGAATGTGAAATTACCTTATTTGGAGTTTCCATGGGAGGAGCCACTGTGTTATGCACTTTAAGTGAAACTTTGCCTAAAAATATAAAATGCATAATATCAGATTGCGCTTATTCTGATGCCTATAAAATTGCTAAAAATAAAATCAAAAAAATAAATTCATTAATTGTATTTCCAGTAGCGCAAATAGTTAATTTTGTTTCAAAAATTAAAAATGGGTATTTCCTAACAGATGCAAAGCCCATCAAACAAGTTAAAAAATCAAAAATTCCAATTTTATTTATACACAGCGATGATGATAAACTCATACCAATTAAAATGTGTTATGATTTATATGAAGCATGTTTAAGTGAAAAAGACTTATTCATAGTAAAGGGAGCAGGTCATGGATACTCATCTATTGTAGATCCAATTGGATACTGGAAAAAAATAAAAATGTTTACTGATAAATATTTGCTAAAATAATAAAAGATTGAAAATAAACAGCAATAAAAAATTTTAAAATTGGTAAAATATGCTTATTAAATTTTCAAAAATGAGAATAATAAAATTAGATATATATTTATTATAAGCACCTTTTTTTGAAAAAAATAATCTCATTAATAGAACAGTATATGTATTTTCAAGGTGACAAAATGAAAAATTTTTTAAAAATCATGATCACAATTTTTATATTATTTGGATCATCTTTTAATAATTTGCGCATTTATGGATATATTCAACTAGATGCAACTAGCAGAATAGTTTACAATGATGCAGAATTAATTGATGCAATTGCCTCAGACAATGGAGTTATTAATATCTATTTAGGGGCAGATATAAACCTTAGTACTGCAAGAATAAATAGCAATAAAGCTAGCATAACAATATGTGGTGAAAATCCCAATAATTTAGGTACAAGGTACACAATAACCGAAACGTTAGCTACTGATTGGACTAATAATATATATGTGTACAGCACTAACAGTAAAACAAAAAACATATATTTTAAAAATATTAATATAATAGGCAAAAATTATTATGGAATTAATCCTGTATCAGATTCTCAATCAAATGTTACAACTACATTTGAAAATGTTAATTATAAGGGACCTCAACTTTTATACAATGTTTCTGGAAATGCAATTTTTCTTGGAAACAATGATATTACTATTGATAGGTATATATCTGGATCAAGCCCTGTGGAAGAAGCTGTAGAAGCAAATACTGTGAATATCTCAGGTAATTTAAACATCAATAAATTATCTGGTAGCAATGCTATTTTCTATCTTCATGGAAGTAGCACAGGAAGGTCATTTACCGTTCAAGATAATTCTCGTGTAAATATATCTTCAGTTTCAATATATGGCGTCGTTTATTCCTCATCTTCCACTACAGATGTTTCTATAGGAAATAATGCAAAAGTTTATTGTACAATGACTTATAGTGGTGGTTGCGGTTTTACCTCTTCTAATGGATATTTTAAATCATTTAGTTTAGGTGAAAACTCAATTTTAGATGTGAACTCTCCAAATGGCAATTCATATAGCCTTTTAGCTGTTGCTTCAAATTTAGCTTTAGAAAAAAATTCATGTTTAAGCCTTAGATCATATAAGGCAACTGATCCTATATTAACCATGAATGGAGGCAGAATAATAATGAATCAACCTAAAAGCGTCTTATTATATGCTGGGCCATCTTCTACAGAAAGATTAATATACAATCGTTCATCAAACACAATTAATATAAATAATGTAAAAACTATAAACTGTTGGAATACACCTGGAAATGGAGATTTTACAGATACACCGCTTGAACATATTCAAACTGCTAGTGGAAATTTAATAACTACTTCAATTCCAATAGATGGCTATACAACTGGCGCATTTTCTCTACCAAGCGATGTTACTTATGGTGGAAATTTAAATTTTAAAAATAATAAAGTGCTTTCAATAGGAAGCTTAGATACCTATATAAATACTCCAGTAACGGATATAACTACAATGATTATAGGTATTACAGCGCCATCTTCTTATGTACGGCTTTACTATAATGAAGGTAGTAATACATCTTGGCAATATAGCAATGTAGTTCAAGCAGATGAAAACGGAAACTTTGCAATTAATAAATCTTTTAAGCCATATACAAAAATTCAAATACAAGTAAATTACAATTATTTAACCGATACATCTCCTTTCATAACTGTTTTAGACACCATTAAACCAACAGCTAATCCTAAAAATCAAGTCTTAACTGTTAACTCTCCCTTTACAAACAATCCTGATGATTTAATTGCTGATGTTAAAGATAATTCTGATGGAACATTAAGTCAAGGTATCATAAAAAAAATAACAAAATATCCAAATATGTATGATGTGGGCTTTACAACTTGTGAAGTCACCTTAACCGATAATGGAGGAAATGATAACATAATAATAGTTCCTATATTCATTAACGATGGAAATTATAGCATATATGAAAATATTGCATTTAGCGCATTGGATTTTACTGAATCTTTGATAGCTCTTTATTATTTTGAAGATGATATTAATAACTTTATTTTAGAACATTCATTTGCACATGCCATTGATATATTAACAGGAAGTGATTTAACAAAGGATATTATAGTTGATTCCACAAATTTATCTAAAAATTCTCAAGTTGGCAGCTATTCTTCAATTTTAAAAATTGGAACCTTAACAAAAACAATAAATACACAGATAATTGAAACTGGTGAACTAAAGTTTAAAATAATTCCCTCGATATTTAGTTTTAAAACTACAAAGATTTCTTCAAATTACTCTTTAATTAAAAGAGACCATTTTAGATTTGAAGTTTCTGACACAAGATTTCCTGGGCAAAAGTGGATGTTAACTGCATCTATAGAAGAACCACTTTCTACTTCAAATGGCCATACTCTTCCTAATAGTTTAGTGTACATAGATAATGATAAGAACATAATTCCTTTAAGTTCATCACCGCTAAAGGTCTTTGAATATATTACAAGTTCCACATCAATAATACCAATAGAGTGGAAAGATGATGAAGGTATATTGCTATATTTAAATTTAACTGATGCTTATTCTTATGTTGAATACTCCACAACAATTAATTGGAACTTAATAAATGCACCATAAATATGAGTGGCTTACTTTATATAAACCACTCATATTTTTAATTAACTACTAAACTTAAAATAATTGAAAGCTTCTTTTCATCATCACTTGATCCTCTAGAAACCAGTATAATAGGTACCTTTGCTCCTACTATACAGCCGGCCATACGTGCATTTCCTAAATAAATAAGACTTTTTGTAAAAATATTTCCAGTGGAAATACAATCACAAATTAAGATATCTGCATTTCCAGAAACTCTGCTTTCAACACCTTTTATTGCGGCAGATTCTTTACTTATAGCAATATCTATTGATAAAGGCCCTTCTAAAACACAGGATCCAAAATCACCATTTAAGCTTTTAGTTTCAAGCTCTTTAGCATCAACAGTCTCTTGCATTTTTTCATTAACTGTTTCGACTGCGGCAAGCACTGCTACATAAGGATTTTCATAACCTAATTTATGAAGAAAATCAATAGCATTTTTAACAATCTCCTCTTTTTGAATAATATCTGGATGCGGGCACATACCACCATCTGTAATAAATAAAAGTTTATGGTAATCAGGAGATTCTATCACTGCAACATGAGACATCATCCCGCCTTTGCCAATACCTGTTTCTTTATTTGCTACAGCATTTAAAAGTGTTCCTGTTTTTATCATTCCTTTCATGAGAACGTCGCCAATGCCATCTCTAATAAGTTCAACAGCTCTAAAAGCAATTTCATCATCATTCATTGAATTAAAAACTCTTTCTTCTAAAACTTCTCTTCCTAAACTTTTTGCTATTTCATAAATCTTAGTTGCATTTCCAACAAGAATATATTCAAGCGGCATCTCATCCATAGCATCAAATAACGCTTTTAGGGTATATTTATCATGAGCTGCCGCAACTACAATGGTTTTACTTTCTTTTTTAAAACCAATATTTTTCAAATCATCAAAATTTTTAAGTTCCACTTAAGATCACTTCTTTCTATTTTAATAATAAATTTTTGAAAATATGTTTAAAATGTAAAACCTACTACTTTATATTAATTATTATACTCAAAATTTTGATTCAAATAAATCATTGATCTATAAAAAAAGGGCTTTTAAACGCCCCAAGGTAAATTTATTTTTTATTTTCATCATGAACTTTAGAAATGTTACTTATATTTAGTTCTTCTTTCCACAATACTTTATCTTGGTTTATTATGGATTCAAAATTTAAAATTAAATTCTTTTCTTTTCTCTTAACATCTTCATCTTCATATATTCCTATACACGCATTAAATTTAATGCATTCACTTTTAATGTTTTCAGCTGCAGTTCTTGACCTATACCATTTATCTTTTAAACCCATTAATCCAATTGTACTAGTAATCAAAGCAGTTACACTTGATATTATTGTAATTATTACTCTGTTTTCAAGCCAGTCTATTTGATTTATGACAGGAATTGTGAAGTTTAGCAAAAGAGATGCTAAGCTTGCTACATAATAAGTATATTTATATAGCAAAGCTTTTTTAACATAGTATTTTAAAGTTTCTGTGATAACCAATTGATTTTTCTCAAACGAAAGATTAACACTATAGTTGTATAAATGCTTATATTCTCTCACTTTGGTAAGTAATCTTTCACCCATATTGCGTTCTTTAACACTCCATTTTATCTTGTTGTACATATATATATTATTAACTTTTAATGGATGTGGTGAACAATTAAATGACATATTTCCATACTTAACCATGGAAAATAAAATTTTTAATATTTAAATAAACTAAATGAATTTTAGGTGGAATTATTAAAATTACAATTGCAAAAGTAAATATTATAGCTGAAATAATTAACTTTTTTGTAAATTCATCAATTTCTATTGAGCTTTTATAATAATACCTATAAGCTAATACTAATACAGATACACCAACAGTAATTATTAAGCCAATAGAAATTACCTTTGCCAACACTTTTAATAGCTTATCTAAACAAAATATTAATATTAATGCTGGAAAGATAATCATTTTTAATAATATTTTTAAAAATAAAAATATTATTTGAATAACTTTATCAGATAAATAATGACCGTTATCATTATTTTCATCATCAAGGTCATTGTTAAAATCTTCTTTTTCATCTACTTTAGCTTTATAAAAAACTTCCTCACAGATATCAAACTCACTGGTATCATTAAAACTATCAACTTTTTCATCATATTCTTTTCTTTCTTTCTGTGTATCCATGAATTACTCCTCCAATAATTTATAACCATATATTAAATATTGACAATTTTTCATATAGTTATAAAACTCCAGTAAAAAAGAAGCATAATTTGCTTCTTGGTTGTTTTTTAGTTATAATGCAATGTCCTTATAGATATGCCCTTGATCAAATATGATGGCTCTATTTGCTTTCATTGCAATTTTTTCATCATGAGTGCTAAACAAAATGGTTTGATTATAAACAGAATTAAAATATTTTAACACTTCTATTACTTTATTGCTATATAATACATCTAAACTTTCTGTAGGTTCATCAGCTAAAATAATACTAGGTTTTGTTATTAACGCTCTGCCTATAAAAACTTTTTGATATTCCCACTTTGACAATTTGTTAGGCATTAACTTTCTCTCATTGCCTAATTCTAACACGCTTATTATCTCATCAAGATAATTTTTATCAGCTTTTCTTCCATCCATAAAAAGCGGAATTGTTATGTTTTCTTCAACATTTAATTCAGGAAATAAATTATAAATTTGATTTAACTGTCCAATATTCCGCCTTCTAAATTTTGACATTTGTGAATCAGTTAAACTATATATATCCGTATCTTGCACTAAAACAAATCCACTTTTAGGTTTGTTAAAACCACAAATAGTGTGAAATAGTGTAGACTTTCCTGCACCTAAATGACCAACTATGGAAATAAACTCGCCCTTATCAACAGAAAAAGTAACATTATCTAATACTTTAACTTTAACATTTCCTTTGTCGTATGTACAAGAAAGATTTTGTACCTTCAATATATTCATTTGTTTCCTCCCCTAAATAAAGGTAATTATGAATGTAAAATTAATAATATTTTTTTCATAATAACACTTAATTTCATATTTTCAAATGACTTTTTATAATATTTTTTTTATAATAAAAATAAAAACTTCAGGATGTGATATTTTGAATTATATACAAGAAATTATTAACTATTGTCCAAAAAACAATCAAGAAATAAATGATAAAAAAAATATTTTAAATTATATATCTTTATTTCCAAATAATATTTTGACAAGAGATAATGAAATTGCACACATAACAAGCTCTGGATTTATTTTAAGCAATAATCTTAATAAAGCTTTAATGATACATCACAACATTAGAAATGCTTGGGCATGGACAGGTGGCCACGCTGATGGCGATCCAAATCTTTTACATGTAGCCTTAAAAGAAGCAAAAGAAGAAACAGGAATAAAAAATGTTTACCCTCTTACAAGTAAAATTGCTTCTATTGATATTTTACCTGTATATGGACATTATAAAAATGGAAATTACATAAGTGCTCATTTGCATCTCTCAATATCATATATACTTATAACAAATGAAAGTGAAATCCTTAAAGTAAAGCCTGATGAAAATAGCGGTGTAAAATGGTTTGATGTTTTAGATTTTAATGAAAATAATTTTGATGAAAATGATATTTATTTATATGGCAAATTAATAAATAGAGCAAAATCATAAAATAAGACCTTCATTTTGAAGATCTTATCAATTTAAATATATATCTTTTATTAGAAATTCTTTAAATCTCTTTCTAAGAAGATTAAGTTTTATGTGAAAATTTTCATCTTTTATATCTTTATGCTTAGTTACATTAAATGTATATCCAAGGCATTTGTTTACAGTAATTGATGCTATTATTATGCTCATTGGTTTTATTGTGGGGCTTGGAAATAAAATACACCTTTGAAGCTTTAAATCTCCATATGTGTTTGAATATTTACCTACTCCCATATCAGTTATTGTAACTGAAGCAGTTGATTTTATCATATTTCTTGCAACCGATGCAACGATATGAAAACTTTTAGGGCCTAGCTTTTTAAATTTTTCAAGATTTTTATAATCCTTTGGTAAATTATTAACTTTATACGAAAGCGACATTGCTTTTGTAAAATCTAATGATATTTTTGAAGATTTAAAAACACAATCAACATCTTCATAATTATTCATTTTTTGTTTAAATATATGGTTGTATTTTTGAACATTGTTCCAAAATGGTATAGAGCTATCATATTTATACTTTGTATCTATCGCAGAAGCAAAAGTACCTAATGAATTTTGTGCTTCTTTATTTAAATGCCTCCTTAAATCCACACAAATTCTTTGCCTATTATTTTCATTTTCATCATCAATTTCTTTTCTACATGCTAAAAAAGCAACCATCATTGTTGAGTTTACTGTTACATTCTTTTCTCTGCATATTTTATAAATATCATAAGTTTCATTTTCTGTTAAAATATCATGTGTCCAAATTTGATGGTAATTTGATAAAAAGGTCCTTTGGCTATATACAAAATCCTCTTCTGATATATGTAATTTTGTAAGATGCCATCTACAAATTATAAAAGTTGAAACATAAAAATCAATAATTCTTTTTGTAATTAATAAAGGCGATAACTTTGGCCTAAAATGCTTTAAATTTTTTATTGATGGTAAATATTCTTTATCTTGTATTTTTCCATAGTCAAATTCATCATATGCTATATATTTTAAAAGCAAATTCATTACTTTATTTGCTCCAAAACCATCAATAATTGCATGATGGGCTAAAAACAATATATCTGAATAAGAGTTAGAATGTATCAAAATAAACTTTGCAAGAGGACCTTCATGTAAAAAAAATGGCTTTTTTCTCTCATCATCGACTACTTGTACAAAAGTATCATCTGATTTCATATCTATAATAGATACTAAATTTTCATCTTCCATCTCAATAAACCATGGCTTATTTTTTTTATCTAAAACTATTTTTGATTTTATTATAGGAAAAGTATTTACAATTTTATTAACAGATTTAATAAATTTATCTTTATGAACATATCCATTGACCCTTATGCAAATTCCAACTTTAACATCACCAAAAGAAATCACAAAACTTTCTAAAGGCTCCGCTTTTCTCTTATATTTATGTAAAATATAGTTTTTTTCATTATACATTTATAAAATCCTCAGGTTACATATCTAAATTAATTTTCTTTTGTTTTTTTAAAATGAAATCTGCAATATTATCTATGCTTTTAATATTTTCAGGTACTATTTCACTATTATCAAAAATAATATTAAAGTTTTCTTCAATATAAGTTACTACATCAATCATTCCAATAGAATTTAAAATACCAACATCATAAAAAGACCTGTTATTAGGAAAATCGTCTTTAGAAAAGCCTAAAAGAAAAGTATCAAAAAAATAATTCCTAATTAAAGAAATGATTTCATTCCTATCTTTTTTCATTTTTTTCTCCTTTGTAATAATTATTTATATTTATCAAAAATATCATTAATAATTTATCATATTATAATATTTTTAACAATATTTTGTCAATTAATCCAATCATTACAAGTAACTTTTAATACAATATCTCTTTATTAACTTTTCCATTTTTATTTTTTGGCATTTCATTTAACCTTATAAAATCACTAGGAATCATATATTCAGGCAACCAATTGTTTAGATGATCTTTTATTTTATAAGTAGATATATCTTTTTCACAAGTGTAATAAGCAACTATATTTTTATTTAAATCATTATCGCCTCTTACAATAACTGCAGCTTCTTTTATTCCTTCAATGCTCAATATAGATGTCCTTATTTCAGAAAGTTCAACTCTATTCCCTCTTATTTTAATTTGATCATCAACCCTGCCTTTAAACTGTATGTTTCCATCATCTAAAAGCTTTCCTAAATCGCCAGTTTTATATATAATTTTATTATCATCATCAAATATATTATTTATAAATTTCTCTTTAGTCAATTTATCATTATTAATATATCCTGGTGATACACCTTGGCCACCAATTAAAATTTCTCCAACTTGTTCTTTTTTTACTAATTTCATATTGCTATCTACTAAATAAACATTATAACCATCTATGGCCTTACCAATAGGTATAATGGCATTTTTATTTATATTCTTATTAAACTTATAAAGCGTTGCGCAAATAGTGGTTTCAGTCGGACCATAACCATTTATAATTTCAATTTCACAAGACAAATCTATATATCTTAAAAGAACTTCTGCTTTAATAGGTTCAACACCTACAAGCAATCTTTTAATAGGCATTTTAATATTTCTTTTTTCAAAATCTGAAATTATATAATTTAATAAAGAAGGAGGTATATATGCATTTGTAATATTGTATTTGCAAATATAATCAACAATATACCTTGGCATTTTTAATACTTCTTCTGTTAATATGCATAGAGTTCCCCCAAAACATAGAACAGAAAAAATTTCCCAAACAGATACATCAAAGCTAAACGGACATATAGTTGTACCTATTAAAGGATCAGGGATCTTTGATACATTATTAAATCCATTTAACAATGTCAATAAATTATTATGATTTATCATTACGCCTTTTGGCTTTCCAGTTGAACCAGATGTATAAATTACATACATCAAATCGCTTAATTTGTTAATGTTTTCTAAATTTTCACCATTTAAAAAAAACTCTCTGTGAACATCAATATTAGTAACTTCATGAAATTTAAACTCTTCCGGCAAATGTTTTGAATATAATAAAAATTCAATTTTTGCATCATTTATCATAAACAAAACCCTATCTTTAGGATTACTAATATCAATTGGCAAATAAGAAGCTCCTATTTTTAAAATTCCTAATATTGAAATTATTGTATCAATTGACCTTTCTGCAACTACTCCAACTGTCGTGCCCTTTAAAATTTTTTTACCTTTTAAAAAATTTGCTAATTGGTTACTTCTTTTATTTAATTCTTTATAGCTTAACTTCTCATCTTGGCATATTAATGCTATATTAAATGGATTTATATTAACCTGTTCTTCAAATAATTGGTGAACTAGTTTGTTTGAATTTAAGCTTTCATCTTTAGACATTTTTACCATCCTGCATTTTCGTTATTAAAATAAGATTTCTTATGCGATCTTTTTTTTGTAATAAAATCAACAATATTATTTATTGTGCTAATATTTTCTGGATTAACTTCGTTTTCTTGAAACCTTATATCGAAAACCTGTTCAATATATGTGACAACTTCTAATATACCTATAGAATCAAATACCCCAACATCATAAAATGATTCATCATTAGAAAATTCATTTTCATTAAATCCAAGTAAAAAGGTTTCAAATAAATAGCTTCTAATTAGCAAAATCATTTCTTCTCTTGTTTCTTCCATATTTTTCCTCCTAAAGAAAATACTTTAGCTTAATATATAACTTTTTATAACTTCAACTAATATTATGTAGTATTATTAATAAAAGTATGCAATTTAAATGTCTTAACTTTTTTTAAATAGCTTTGTTTATTTTACCAATAAATATTATAATATATATACTTATATATTATAATTAGCATAAAAAAAAACTTAAATGGAGGGGAGAATATGAATAATAAATTAATTGCATTAACTTGTATTTGTCTCATAGCATTTAGCAGTTTAATAGTATCAGCTAATGCTAAAACTATTAATCAAAATACAATCACTACAAAAGATGCTCAAGCTGTAAATGATTTCGGTTTAAAGCTTTATAATAAACTTTATAGTGACAAAGAAAATGTTTTTATTTCTCCAGTTAGCGTATATCTAGCTTTAGGTATGCTATCAAATGGAGCAGCTTCTAACACACAAAAGCAATTACTTTCTTCTTTATACCCTGGTAACACTGCTTTAAATTTAAATATTTTAAATAAAAACATGCAAAACTATATTACAACTGGTCGCCCAAATACTACTATTAATATAGCTAATTCAATTTGGATTAGAGATAAATTTTTTAATTCAGTAAAAAGTAATTTTTTAACTACCAATAAAACTTATTATAATTCAACAATAAAAGGTTTAGATTTTTCAAATAATAAAGCTGTTGATACTATTAATAAATGGGCAAGCGATAACACTAAGGGACTTATTAAACAAGTTTTAGATAAGCAAATAGGCTCTGATGTTATGATGTACTTGCTTAATGCGGTTTATTTTAAAGCTGATTGGCAAATTCCATTTAATAAAGCAAGTACTGTGAAAAGTGATTTTACTACTCCTAAAGGAAAAGTAAGTATCAATATGATGAATACAAAAAAATTCTTTAGTTACTATGAAAACAATCTTTTTCAAATGGTTAGCCTTCCTTATAAAGATGGAAAAACATCTATGGCTATAATATTGCCAAAGACAAACTTAACTTCTGTTAAAAATAATCTTAATGCTAATAACTTAAGTCAATGGATAAAATCAATGAAATCTAATGAAGTAGTATTATCACTTCCAAAGGTTAATACTCAATATAAACAAGGTTTAAAATCTGCTCTAACTTCACTAGGTATGGCAGATATGTTTGAAAAAAACAAAGCTAATTTTAAAAATATTTCCCAAGATAATTTATTTGTAAGCGATGCAACCCACAGCACAGTGCTTAAAATAGATGAATTAGGAACAGAAGCTGCTGCAGTAACAAGCATTGAAATGTCAACAACGTCTATGCCTATTGACCCCCCAAAGGTTATGAATGTAAATAAACCATTTTATTCAATAATATACGATAATACCACAGGGCTTATTTTGTTCCAAGGATCCATAACTAACCCTCAATAATTTTAAAAAGACTCCATTTTTAAATGAGAGTCTTTTTAAATGTTTATATTTAAAAATTCTAATATTTTAAATTTAAATTTAAATCCAGTATTAACGCCACTATCTTTACCTGTAACAAATGCAAATTCATCAGGTGTTAAATATTTGCTCATCCTATCTTCAGTTGTTGAAATAGATATGCTGCCAAGAGATAAATCTACAAAGCACAGGGGTGGAAACATAACACACCACCAATTATTTCCTTCTCCATTTCCAATTATGATTTTAAAAGCACTATACTCTCCAGCAGGAAGGCTTATTGTGCCATAAGACTTTAAAGGGAAATTTTCTTCATCGTAAAATACTTTTACATCATAATCATATCCAGCTTCGCTTATCCCTTGCTTAGCAATTTCTTTTACATCTTCTTCCTTGCTTATCAATATTTCCTTTGCTTCCTCAAGTGATTGTACATTTTCTAAAAATGGATCAAGATATTGAATAATTTTATCTTTTATTGCAAGTTTTAAATTTTGATCTTCATCGCTATTAGAATTTGCAAGTATGTGAAATCTAATTAATTTCTCAGAAATGGATTCTTGCAT
Source organism: Clostridiaceae bacterium (assembly GCA_031549885.1). Taxonomy (GTDB): domain Bacteria; phylum Bacillota; class Clostridia; order Clostridiales; family Clostridiaceae; genus WQUF01. The sequence continues at coordinate 8,158 of JAVBPD010000134.1, read as the reverse complement.
TGTAGCTCTTGTATCCACCATATTTAAATAAAAATAAAATGATATTATAAATAGCAATATAAGTCCTAATAATTTTTTCATGACCTAACCTCCTTGGGTTTCTATTATTAAAATTATGGACAAGTATTTTAAATTTATTCAACTTATAATAATTTATTTACTGCCCTTAAATGTTTAAAATATCAATGCATAAATTAAATATCACTTGAGGATACTATATTAAAAATATGTTGGAAGTGATTTTATTGAAGGAAGTTATCAAAAAAAATATAAGCAAAAGTTTAGATGATAATTTAAATTACATAAAAGGCTTAATGCAAAGCAATTCAGATATAGTTTATAGAGATCTAAATTGCAGCCATACAAAACTCACTTTAATTTATATCGATGGAATGGCAGACAAAAATTTATTAAACAATTTTGTCATTGTGCCCCTTATTCAGTTTAATAAAGATGAAGAAAAAAAAATTTTGGACGATTTTATTACTGTTTCAGATTATAAAGCTTTTGATGATCTTGAAGTTGCTATTAATTTAATGTTATCTGGAGATACAATATTACTAGTTGATGGAAAGGAAAAAGTATATGTAATAGCATCGAGATCCTGGCCAATTAGAGGAGTTTCTGAGCCAAGAGGAGAAAGCACACTTAGAGGGCCACTTGATGGTTTAACTGAAACAGTTAGATTTAACACCGCTTTAATAAGAAGAAGAATTAGAGATACAAGGCTTGTTGTAAAATCAACGACCATTGGCGTTAGGTCTAAAACTGACTGCGCCATAATGTATATAGATGATATTGCAAATCCTGACATCATAAATGAAGTCAATAGTAGGCTTGATAATATTGAAATTGATGCAATTTTAGATAGCGGATATATTGAACAGCTTATTCAAGACAATAAGTTAAGCATTTTCCCTCAAATCCAAAGCACAGAAAAACCAGATGTAATAGCAAGCGCTTTATACGAAGGAAGAGTTGCAATTATAGTTGATAACTCGCCATATGCATTAATTGCACCTACAGTATTTGCAAATTTTTTTCAAAGCGCTGACGATTATTATTTAAGCTTTCTTCAAGGCATGTATTCAAGGGTTTTAAGGTATCTATCAGTTTTTTTAACTACTATGCTTCCTGCTTTATATATAGCTATAACAACCTATAATTCATCTATTATCCCTAGTAAGCTTGCATATTCTATTGCTCAATCTAGAGCATCTGTACCATTTCCATCTTTAGTTGAAACATTAATAATGGAAATAAGTCTTCAACTTGTAGTTGAAGCAATACTAAGAACTCCAAAAGCTATTTCAAGCACAATAGGTATTGTAGGCGGGTTAATCATAGGTCAAGCTGCAGTAACTGCAGGAATTGTAAGTCCATTTATGATAATAATAATTTCAATCACAACTCTTACATCCTTAACAACACCAAATATCAGTTTAAATACAACATATAGATATATAAGGCTTGCAATGATATTTGCATCTTATTTTATGGGACTTTACGGAATACTTGTGGTGTTCATTGTAGTGCTCCTGCATCTTTCAAATTTAAAGAGTTTTGGCATTTCATACCTTGCTCCAATAAATACTTTTAGGAGTAATGACTTTAAAGATTACATTTTTAGGGCTCCTCTTTATAAAATGAAAAAAAGACCAGAATTCATGAACACTTTAGATAAATATAGACAAAAATAGAGGTGTAAAATGGAAAACAAACCTTTTATTAAAAGCTTTGGGCTTTTTGCCACTTTAATATCTACAACAATTGGAATGAATATATTGTATTTTCCTGTGAATATTTCAAAGAGTATGAACAATAACGGATGGTATATAACTATCTTATTGACTGCTTTAGTTTATTTATTTTCTCTTTTATTATTTAAACTATATAGCAAATACAATTTTACCTCCATCTTTGATCTTTTCTTTGCGTGTTGTGGAAAAATAGTAAGCAAAATACTTTTTATAGCGCTTAGCTTATTTTCTTTAATGTATGTTGGAATAATATTAAATAATTTTTCAAAAGTTATAAAATTATATCTATTTCCAAAAACTCCAATGCCCTTTTTCATAGTAACCATGTGCATATTAATTGGATATGGTATAAAAAACTCCATAAGAGGCATGATTAGATTTAATGAAGTGGCATTTTTTATAATTTTTTTACCTATGCTATTGGTATTTTCATTTTGCTTTAATAAAGGTGATTATTCAAATTTATTGCCTTTTAAGCTCGAATCCATAGAAAATATTTTAGGTGGTGCAAAAAGCAGCCTTTATATTTTTTCTGGAATTGAAATTTTATATTTATATTTCCCATACTTAACAAATAAAGAAAATACAAACAAAGCACTTAGAAGCAGCTTCATATTTATATGCATTTTCAATTTAATACTATATGTTTTATGTTTATTTACATTTGGATCAAATCATTTAAAAATACTTTTAAACCCTGCTTTAACTTTAATAAGGGTAGTAGATGTGCCTGGAAGTTTTTTAGAAAGATGGGAAGGAATTGTACTTTCATTTTGGATATTCTATTGCTTTACTTCAGCTGTAAATATTTCTTTTTTTGCAAGGGAATTAATGTGCAAAACATTTAATATCAATAAAAACATAACTATTTTAATAATATTAATAGCAGTAGCCTTATTTGGAGTATGGGATGAAATTACAAGCTTATTTACTAATTTTTATTATAATAGCTTTTATATCTATCAAATTTCATGTTACTTAATAATCCCAGTGATTTTTAGCGCTTTGTTAAGACTTAAAAAAGAAAAGAGGTTAATTAAATGATCAAAAAAATATCTCTTTTTATTATTTTAACGTGTTTATTTACAAGCTGTTGGGATAAAGCTGAAATAGAAAATAAAAACATAGTCTCTTTAATTGGATATGACTCTATTAACAATAATGAAAATAAAATTAAACTTATTTTAGCAACACCTATTATGGGTAAAAATAACACTGATGTGATAATATCTGCAGATGGAAAGACATTTAACGATGCCCTTGACAATGTTTCAAGAGAAAGCTCTAAAGAAGTATCTTTAGGCCAGATTAAAATATTGCTCATAAGAAAGGATCTTTTAAATAATCAGGATATTATTTCAGAATTTGCTGACTCGCTTTTAAGAAATCCATATATTAATAGAAAAACATACATGGTATCAGTAGATGGGAATATTAATGATTTAATTTCTCAAAAAGAAAAAGGTACTGTAGATATGCAAAATTATATTACAGGACTTATTAAAAACTATACATCAAATTCCCAAGAAAACATATTTGATATAAATGCCTTTTTAATTGGATACTATGAAAAGAAAGATATGCTCATTCCAACAATAAATGTAAATAATGAACAAATAGCAATTGATTATTTTACTGCATTTAATTATGTTGGAATAAAAAAAGATATCTCAATGGAATACTTTAAAATCTGTCAAATACTTAAAGGTAAGCACATACCTATTTTAATCACAATACCAGATGAAAAAGTTGATATATCTTTAAATAATAATTATAGAAAAATAAATTTTGATAAGGATAATATGAATATTATTTTAAACCTTACAGGAGAAATAAAACAAAAGCAAAATAATAATTACAATGGGGATAAAATAATTGGCAATTTAAACGAACACTTAGATAAAAATATTAAAGAGGTATTAAGCATATGTGCAAATTACAATATAGACTTATTAGGATTATATGATTATTTCTATAAATTTCACCCTAAAGAATTTGATAGACTTGATTTGTCTAGATCTATCTATGATAAAATAAATATACATACAGATACAAATGTGAGAATTAATTCCAAAGGGGAAAGCAATTAAACATTAAATATCTAAATCAGGTTTTAAACACCATCATAATAGAAGGCGATTTTATGCCTGCATTTTTAGCAGCTAAATCGCCTAAAAACAATATATTCTCATCTTTATCTCTGCCAAGCCAAAAGGTTTTTCTTTACAAATTGTCGGAAAGTTTGAGCTTTTTTACCCATAACTTCCTCAAATACGGTTGTGACTTTCTTTGCTGTTCCCATACGTGTCATCATATAAAGCATTCCCATAACTGTGGAATATTCCTTATCCAATCCACGCACATCAATCCAGTATTTCTTTGCAAGCGATGGCTTTGGGTTAGTATATATAATCTGCCTATTTAATTCCTCTGACATAATTTTAGCAACTTCAAAATAGTCAATAGCTTCAGAACCAGTAATAGAGTAGCCTCTGTTTCTGTGCTTTTCTGGCTCAGATAAAACTTTTGCTGTAATCTCTCCAATATCTTCTGCATCAATAAAACTAGTTAACGCATTTTTAACAGGCACAACTATTCTATCAAAATGTTTAATCTCAAAGGCATGAACACCACTTATGTTCTGCATGAAAAAACTAGGGCGTATATGGCAATAATCAAGCCCTGCTCGCTCTATATATTTTTCAATTTTATGATGTGGTGGCACAGGGTTATTCTCCACTCCTATAAGTGACAAGAAGCTTATCAATTTGATGTGGCCTTTATCTTTTAAAGCTTCTATAAAAGGTTTTAAGTCCTCTGGTTTTCCCATATGAGGAGGGCGAATAAGAAATACCCTATCTACATCTTTTAATGCATTTAAAAATGTCTTAGGGTCAGCAAAATCAAAGGCAACACAATTATTTCCAAATCTTTTTTGCAATTCTTGCAAATTTGTGCTTGCTGCTACAATATCCTGACCGTTTTCAATCAGATACTTTGATACATATCTACCAACATTACCAAGCGCTCCTGTAACCATCACTTTAGCCATTGTATTTCACCTCCAGCAAATATATTTAACAGATTAATCAATTTATTATAGTCTTATCTCATTATATCATTTTTTAATACATCTACAGTGTTTTCTTTTTTCACCTTATTTATTGAATAAAGCATAGTTATAAATACCACAATAAAAACGCTGAAGATAGCTACTAAAATGCTACTCCATGGCAGTGTAAACGGTACATCAGCACCTATCATAACACTTTTATATATTAGAACTGTAATGATAATTGAAACAGGTAAACCATAAAGGATAACTTTTAACCCATAAAATACACATTCAAAATTCATCATCTTGTTAAACCCATGATCAGTCATGCCGACGGATTTAAGCATTGCAAACTCCCTTTTTCGCAAATTTATATTTGTAGAAATTGTGTTAAAAACATTTGCAATTGTAATTAAAGAAATTAAAATTATAAATCCATAAGTAAAGACATTTACTATTAAAAGAAGACTACGATTGCTCTCCTGCGTCTCTGCTACATTATATATTTGATATCCAGAATTAATATTCTTATCCTTTAATATAGTTTCCATATCTTTTACAGATTTATTAGGATCTGTTGATAAAAAAGTAAGATTTAAATAACTATTATTTTTTTCATTAATAAACTTATCCTTTGAAGAATATGGCACAAAAATCATAAGCCCTGATTCTAAGTAACTTGAAATGTTTTTAGGTGCTTTATCTGCAATGTAGGAAATATTTATATCAGTACCATCTAAAGATAATGATATTTTTTGTGTGGAGTCTTTAAAAATATCAATAGATACAAATCTATCAGTGGATTTATCATATTCTTTTATCTTTGCAGTACTGATTAAATTTGACAAATCATTTCCATTATATTTCACAGGATCAAGATTAAGCTCTTTTACATATTTTAAATAGGTTTCATCATCAATAATAAGCAAATTAACAAATAAGTTAACAATATCATCATGTTGATCCCCATTAAAAAATTGTAAATATTTTAAAGATGCAAATTCTTTAGGGAATTTAGTATTATATGGTTGCTGTTTATAATATCCACTTTCATAAACATTGTTTAATGTTTTAAAGTTTCCATATAACTTAATTAATTCTTCTTCAGTCATGTCACTTGATGAAAAAAGAATGTCATATTTTACATTTGGTACAGAATTTAGAGTTCCTTGTTTTAAATACATATTAAAAGCACTTGAAGATATAAAAAGTACCACGCTGACAAATAAGGAAATCATTATACTTCTATACCCTTTTCTGTTTCTCTTAAAATTTTTCAAAGCTAAAGTTCCTTCAAGACCAAATATCTTTTGAACCAATTTTGAAGTTTTGATTTGTTTGCTCTGTATTTTAATATCATTTGTTTGACGAATAGCATTTATAGCTGATAATTTTGATGCTCTTATAGCAGGAATATATGCTGATATTAAAATAGTAACCATACCTACTATTAATGCTATAATAATGGAAACATAGGATATGGTAAGTTTTAATGAAATACCAGCAGAAGAAAATTTCACAAATATATCATTTATAAATAAAAAGGTTATGAAAATTCCAGCTATCCCTAGCATTATACCAAGTGGAATTCCTATGATTCCAACATAAAGCCCTTCAAATAAAACAGATTTACGAAGCTGTTTTTTTGTAGCTCCTATGGAGGAAAGTATGCCAAATTGCTTAGTTCGCTCACTAACAGAAATTGAAAATGAATTATGAATAAGGAGTATAGATCCAATCATAATAATCACAATTAATATTGCTGCTAAATAATATAAAACTTTAATAAAATTATCGTTATCTGAAATTGCTATATAACGTAACAAATCATTATTAAATTTATGATTATAATTTTCACCAAATGATTTTACAAATGATTTTACAAATGAATACACCTTCGATGGATTTTTCAATTTTACAAAAATGTTAACCTTATCTGATTCTTTCAAAGAAGACTCAGGTAGCTTTGAGATAACTGTGTAGCCAGGTGCTTCATAGTTTTCAAAATTAAAATTAGGTCTTTCACAAACACCTACAACAGTGCATGTTTTAGTGGTTCTAGGTATAAAGGTTTCAATTTGACCTCCTTCTTCGCCATTGTTTAAAGGAGCATTTTGACCTAATTTATCATTACCTATCATTCGATCACCTAAACTTAATAACAGCTTATCTCCAATTTCATAGGCAATTCTGCCATTGTCTCTAATTGCAGTTGAAATTACAACTTCTTCTTCATTTTCAGGCAATCTACCTTCTAATAACTTTAATGGAATTGTTTTAAAAGCGTTATCATTAAAAGCAGAAAGAAACAAATATGGTTTATATTCATTTGCACTACCTTTTAATATTGAGTAACCAATATCCTGGCTTATTGATATAGCCTCTACATTATTATCATTAGAAAGTTTTTGAAAAAGTTCATTATCCACATTTAAATACTTCACATGCCAGTCACCATCTAAGGCAATTACATTTTGTATCATGTAATTTTGAAAAGAAGATATGAAAGTTGTTATAGCTGTTATTAGTGAAACTGATAACATAACACCAATGATGGTTACAATAGTCCTTGTAGGATTTTTCTTTAAAGTCTCCATGGTAACTTTACTAAAAATATTCATTTTCTTATTACCTCATCTTTAAAAATCTTTCCATCTTGAATGCTTATAACTCTATGTGCTTGCATAGCTATGCTTTCATCATGGGTAATGACCATTAAGGTTTGATTATACTTTTCATTGCTAAATTTTAAAAGCTCTAATATTTGTTGACCATTTTTGCTATCAAGATTTCCAGTAGGCTCATCTGCAAGTACAATGGCAGGTGCATTCATAAGCGCCCTTGCTATAGATACTCTTTGCTGTTGACCACCTGAAAGTTGATTTGGCAAATGTTCCTTTCGATCTGTAAGGCTTAAAGTTTCCAACAATTCATTTAAGCGATCATTATTAACTTGTCTATTATCCATTAAAACAGGAAGAGTAATATTTTCCACTACATTTAGTACAGGAATTAAATTATAAAATTGATATATCAGACCAACTTGCCTACGTCTAAAAATAGCAAGCTGTTCCTGATTTTGAGCATAAACATCTTTTTCAGATACAAATACTTTCCCAGAAGTTGGAATATCCACGCCTCCTAGTATATGTAAAAGAGTAGATTTACCTGAACCAGATGGTCCTATTATAGCCACAAATTGTCCCTTTTCTACGGAAAATGAAATTCCATCAAGAGCGTTAACAATGTTTTCTTCTTTTCCATAAGTTTTACTTAAGTTTTCTACTCTTAAAATTTCCATGTTTATCCCTCCATATTTTATTATAATTCCATTATAAAACGA
>JAVBPD010000088.1:0-30053 GCA_031549885.1 Clostridiaceae bacterium | reverse complement strand
TAAATCAATATTAAGATTCATTTCTTCTATATTAATTTCATATTCATTATTCATTTTTATACTCCACAAAATTATATGTACTTAATGTTTATGAGAGTAATTTTATAAATAGAACCTTAAATTTATCAATAAAAAAGAAATGGCGCGGTGGCACTAGTGCAACAGCTCCATTGAATTTAAGTCTAATAAGATAAATGGTAAGCTGGTAGAGTGGTGAAATGCTTATTTTGTATAGGCATTATCCATTTCTACAACAACAGTTTTAGCAATTAAATCATGTATTCCTCTATGGTCTTTTCTAAATAAGAATCCAATCCATATAAAGGGTAAAATGTCCACAATAATCATTACTGCTGTCCATAGCGGAGTAAATTCCCATTGCAACGTAAAGCAATGAAAAATTGCCATGTGCGCTATTTGCCACGGAAGAAACTTGATAATGTTTCTCACAATAATTTGCCACAGCTTAACAGTATCGGATTCTACGGATGCAACCATTAATTTCATTTTTATTTTACCTAATGTTGCGTGTTTTTTGCTTGATTCTGTAATGATTGAAAATAAAACAACAGGTACTATTAGAGTCAGCGAAACCAAGTTCATCCATAGCTCATTAAACATAGGAATACTATCTAAAATAACGAAATATACAAACATGCTGATTCCAAAAAGAATTATCATATATAAAAGTATAGTGAGATAATCAAAGAATAAAGCTAAAAATCTTCTTTTAAGTGATGCTCCTTGTTTCAAATGACATTCCTCCAAAAATATAAATTTGGTTTGCATGCAGCTTTAGTGTATAATTTCCAAGTGTTTTTAAAATTTTCTAACTTATTAATTCTTATTTCATATTTTTCAATCAATATTATATATTGAAATTACATATAAAATTAAATATCCTGAAGGATTTGAAGAAATAAGAGATGAAGAATTATTTTTTTTACCAGAAGATAAAGAAATAAGGGATTTATTCATGCTTAATGTATTACAGTGGATTATTCAGTGGTAAATTTCAGTGATGTTTAAATATTTTTAAAATATATAAGGGATTATTGTATAATGACTTTTGTTAATTTTACAATAATCTTTTTTCTTTAATTCATTATACGATTTAACTTTAAATTGGTATAAACAATGTGTTATAATTTTATCATAGTTGTTAATATTTTGCCTTAATTTAGAAAGGATGATTATATGCCAAATGTTTTAATTGTTGGTGGTGGTGTTTCAGGATGCTTAATAGCAAATGAACTGTCAATTAATGGATTCAATGTTACCATTGTAGAACAAGAAGAAAAAATTGGTGGAAAAGTTATAGACTATGGATGTAAAGCTACAAATGAAAAATGTAATGACTGTGGTGTATGCTTAACATCAGGTTTATGGGAAAGTGTTTTAAACAATAAATCCATAGATATACTTACCTCTTCAGCTGTTATTGATATACTGGGAGAAAAGGGAGACTTTACAGCGATTATTAAGAGTAAAACTGGACTAAAGTATATAGGCAATATTTCTAATGTAATAATATCTACTGGATTTTCTCAAAAGACTTTAGAAAATTACAATGGATTTGTGGAATTAAACAACGACAGTAGAATTATAACTGGAAGCAAAATTGAAAACATTCTAAAAGAAAGAAATTCAAAAGCGCTATTTGACAAAGAACCAGAGAGTGTTGCTTTTATTCAATGTTATGGATCAAGGGACAAAAAAGAAAATGCCATGTACTGTTCAAAGGTTTGCTGCAATTATAGCACTAGAGCAGCTAAAGTCATTAAAGAGTATTATCCAAATTGTAATGTTACTTTCTTTTATATGGAAATGCAAATGGTTAAAAATGGCAATTACTTTAAATCTTTAGAGGATATGGGTTTTGAGTTTATTAAATGCAGACCTATAAAAGTTAAATCCTCTGATAAAGTAAAAGTGTTATATGATAATCCTGAAAAAGGAAATATGGAAGAAAAAGAGTTTGATATCGTTGTATTATCAGATGGGATTTTCCCAAATGAGTCTGCTTCCTTAATTTCAGAAATTTCAGGGCTTTCCCAAGACGAAACAGGATTTTTAAGATATATACAAAATCCAAATGAAACTGGTGTTTATTTAGCTGGATGTGCTGGGGGGCCTAAGAAAATAGCAGAAGTTCATACTGAAGCTTTAATTGTGGCAAGAGAGATTCAAAAGCAAAGTCTTGCATAAAGGGGAGGGATAATTATATGAATGTGTTAATTTTAGGGAAAAATGGAGTAAATGAAACTATTAGTAAAAGGATTGGACAAGAGGGTCATAAAGCTATTACAATTTCTGATTTAAGCGATATATGGAATATAAAAGGCGTTGAAGATGAGTTTTTAGGAGACTTTTCAATCTCAACTAAATCAGATTTATATAATGTTTCTAATATTATAGTTACAGAACCTCCAATTATTGATGATTTATACGTAGGTGAAGGTAAAGCTTATAATATAATGGACGATAAAATTTTAGATAAGTTAAAGGTTTCTTTAGATCATAAAAAGATTGTGTTTTTATTAGATTATCTTGATGAATCACCAGAATATATTTTTGTAAAAGCAATTTCCATGGCAAGAAAGCTATGTAGATTAAAAAAAGAAGTATATTTTATATCTAAATTTGTAAGAACAGCTTCAGAAGGTATTGAAAAAGAATACAGAGAAGCAAGAGGTGAAGGCATCACATTCATAAAATTTGAAAACCTTAACATATCTTTCGATGAAGAAAGCAATGATTTCAATTTAATTATCGATGATGGTGTTATAGAAACTAATATTACAACTCCTTATGTAGCATCTGTTGGAAAGATAAGCTATGATAATTTGAAAAATTTCACTAAAAAATTAAGGTTAAGAGACTATGATAACGGCTTGTTAAATGATGATAGATTTTTTCTACACAAGGTATTAACAAGCAGAAAGGGAATTTTTTATTTAAATCCTGGGGTGACAATAACACCTTCAAGACTTGATTTAAGTGTAAGAGAATCGCTTCTTGATAAAGAGTTTGGATATGATGCTTTCCATAACGAAGTAAATATTGATAAAAGAAAGTGTGCATTTTGTTATGCTTGTTATAGAGCATGCCCACATGGTGCAATGGAACCTGATCTTGAAAATTCTGCAATGAAAAATAATTATGATCAGTGTGTAGCTTGTGGAATATGTGTGTCTATTTGTCCAGGAAAGGCCATTTCTATAGAGGATGACTTAAAGAGTGAGGACGCACAAAAAACTAAGTGCAAGTTTTTTTGCTGTGAAAATAGTGGAAAAATTGCAATGAATGAGATTAAAGATTCTTTAGGTGAAGATCTCTTGAAGATATCCATAAGCGAAGTTCCTTGTGGAGGAAGAATAAGCACAGAGATGATTACAGATGCTTTAAATAAATATGGAAAAGTGTTAATAGCTGTTTGCATGGATGATGCATGTAGACATTTTGAAGGTGGTAAAAGAGCATGCATGCAGCTTAATAAAACTGTGGAAATGCTTGAAAAATCCAATATAGATACATCTAAAGTTAAATATATAAAACTGTCTCATGCTATGAGAAACGTTTTAAAAGACAATATTTTAGAGTTTTTAAATAATTAGCAAGGAGGGATTGGACCTTGATAGTTGCAGAGCGAAAAAACATTGATGAAATAATTAAATCTATAGAAGGCTATAAAAAGGTAGTTATAGCAGCTTGTGGAACTTGTGTTACAGTGTGTATGGCTGGTGGAGAAAAAGAGGCTTTAGAAGTTAATAATGTGCTTTCTTTAAATGCCAAAGAAAAAAATGAAGATAGTACTTTTAAAGTTGTTAACTGCAAAAGGCAATGCGATAGAGAGTTTTTAGATGATTTAATGGAAGAACTTAAAGATTGTGATGCCATTTTATCTTTAGGCTGTGGTGTAGGAGTTCAATTTATGTCTGAAGTATTAGAAGATAAAATTGTATTGCCAGGCCTTAATACAAAATTTTATGGTGCTGCAAAGGATCTTGGCGTTTGGACTGAATATTGTCAAGGCTGTGGAAATTGTTTGCTTGAAAAAACTTGTGGCATATGTCCTATATCAAGATGCGCAAAGAGCAATTTTAATGGACCTTGTGGTGGTTCTCAAAGAGGAGTTTGTGAAATAGATAAAGAAACAGATTGCGCTTGGCAGCTTATTTATGATAGATTAAAAAAATTTGATAAAGTCTCAAATCTTAAAGAGGTCTTTGAATTAAGAGATTGGCGCACAAGCCGAGATGGCGGTCCTAGATCTGTAAAATTAACTGATGTAAATATGAAAGAATAGGGGGGAGTTTATGAAAAGCAATTTACAAAAAATGTTTGAAGAAGGAAAGTTTGTGGTTACTGCAGAAATAGGCCCTCCTATGACTTCAGATGCTGAAACCGTTAGAAAAAAGGCAGAAGAAATTAAGGATTTTGTTGATGCTGCTAATGTAACTGATAATCAAACTGCAATAGTAAGAATGTCAAGTATTGCTGCATCTGTTATCTCTCAAACAGAAGGTGTTGAAGCTGTTCTTCAAATGACATGTAGGGATAGAAATAGAATAGCTATTCAAAGCGATTTGCTTGGAGCCTATGCTTTAGGGCTTAAAAATCTTTTGTGTTTATCCGGAGACCATCAAACCTTTGGTAATAACCCTCAATCAAAAAATGTTTATGATATAGATTCTATACAGCTTATAAAAGGTATTAGAAGGCTTCAAGATGAAGGAATTTTTATGAGTGGTTCAAAATGTAAAGCTCCACCTAAGTTTTTTGTTGGCGCAACAGCTAATCCTTTTGCAGATCCAGAAGAACTCCAATTAATTAGACTGGAAAAAAAGATTGATGCAGGAGCGCAGTTTATTCAAACTCAAGCTATTTATGATTTAGAGAGATTTGATAGATGGATGGAAAAAGTCAGGAGCTTAGGTATACATGAAAGAGCATATATAGAAGCTGGGATTTTGGTAAATAAATCTCTTAAATCAATACAAATGACTCAATTAGTTCCAGGAATGGATGTTCCAGATGAATTAGTTACGAGAATGGCAAAGGCTGAGAATAAAGAAGCTATGGGCATTGAAATGGCTCTTGAATTTATTGATAATTTAAGAAAAATTAAGGGTGTAAGTGGAATACACATTATGGCAGTAGGTTGGGAAAGTATCGTTCCTACAATTGTAGAAAAAGCAGGCTTTTTGCCAAGACCAAAACTGTAAAAAAACAGGAGGTATTTTTAATGAGTTTTAAAAATAAGGTATATAATACTCCAGGAGGAGCTAGGGTGCTAAATTGCTTTTTATGTGGTTCTTGTACTGCTGGTTGCCCTGTAAGTGAAATAGATGATAGTTATAATCCAAGAAAGATCATGAGGAAGATTTTACTTAACGAAGAAGATGTATTAACTTCAGGAGAGATTTGGAAATGTAACCAATGCCATGCATGTGTATGCCATTGCCCACAAGATGTTCGTTTTGCTGATGTAATACGATCCTTAAGGGAAATAGCTGTGGAGGAAGGAATTGCTCCTCTATCTCTTGCAACAGAAGTTGAAAAATGTGATTTAGAGTTAAGAAAAGATAGGCTTGCTAAAGTTAAAGAAGCTATTAGCAAGACAATTTGATGTTAAGGAGGCCCAAATATGAAAAAACCAGTACTTATTGTCGGGGGCGGAATAGCAGGCATTCAAGCATCTTATGATTTAGCCGAAATGGGTGTACCTGTATTTTTAGTGGAAAATTCACCTAGTATCGGCGGTAGAATGGCTCAGCTTGATAAAACATTTCCAACAAACGATTGCTCTGCTTGTATTTTGGCACCAAAAGTTACATCAACATTTAATCATCCTTTAGTAAAAACTTTTACTAGTAGTGAAATCGTAGAAATAAAAGGTGAAGCACCTGATTTTACAGCTGTCATAAAGAAAAAACCTAAATATATAGATGAGGATCTTTGCAAAGGATGTAATGATTGTATCGAAGTCTGCCCTGTTAAAAAGAAAAGTGAATTTGATATGGGCATGGGAGAAAGAAAGGCTATTTACAAACCTTTTGCTCAAGCTGTACCCAATAAAGTTATTATCGATAAAAAAGGGACATCGCCTTGTAAGTTTAGATGCCCTGCGCATTTAGATGCTCATGGATATATTACACTTGCAGGAGAAGAAAGATATGAAGAAGCTTTAGATGTTATCAGGCGTACAACACCTTTTGCAGATGTTTTAGGTCGCATTTGCCTTCATCCTTGTGAAGAAAATTGCACAAGAAGGCTTGTGGAGGAACCTATTTCTATTGCAGCAATTAAGCGCTTTGTGGTAGATGAAGTGAAAAAAGCTGGAAAGATGAAAGGAATTAATATTAAAGGTGAGCCTAAAGATACAAAAGTGGCAATTATTGGAGCAGGCCCAGCAGGCTTAAATTGCGCATATAAGCTTGCCATAGAAGGGTATAAAGTTACTATTTTTGAAGCACTTCCTGTACCAGGTGGTATGTTAAAGGTTGGTATCCCAGATTATAGGCTTAATAAAGATGTTTTATCTGAAGAAATAAAATTAATTGAAGATATGGGCGTAGAAATAAGGCTAAATAAAAAAATTGGCAGAGATTTTACCCTTGAAGACATTAAAGAAGAAGGATTTAAAGCTGTATTTTTAGCCATCGGTGCTCATAAAGATATGAGATTAAATATTCCAGGAGAAGATTTAAAGGGAGTAATTTCTTCTGTAGAGTTTTTAAAGGATTTAAATCTTGGAAATAAAACCGCTCCAGGTAAAAAAGTTTTAGTTATTGGTGGCGGAAATGTGGCAATGGATGCAGCTAGATCTTCAGTAAGATTAGGTGCAGATGTTACAGTTTTATATAGAAGGACTAGAGATGAAATGCCTGCAAATCCTTGGGAAATTGATCATGCTATGGAAGAGGGAGTTAATTTCTTATATTTAATAACACCTGTAGAGGTTATTGAAGAAGATGGGAAAGTAACAGGGCTTAAATGTTTAAAAAATAAACTTGGAAAGCTTGACTCTTCAGGAAGAAGGCGTCCTGAGCCAATTGAGGGTTCTGAATTTATAATTGAAGCTGATTGTATTATAAGATCCATAGGGCAGTTTACAGATAGCTTAAGCACAGTTGAAGCAGGTATTGATGTATTTGACAAAAAAGGCATTGTTGTTTGCGATAAAGATACCATGAAAACTGGCATTGAAGGTGTGTTTTCTGGGGGTGACTGCTTAAGAGGACCTGCTACTATGATAGAAGCAGTAGCAGATGGAAATAAAGCAGCTAATGCAATAATGAATTATTTAGAAGGTAAAAATTTACCTATTGAGCCATTTATCTTGCCACAAACAAATATTGAAGAAATAGAACTTAAGAATTTTAAAAAAGAAGAGAGAAGAAAGCTTCCTATGATTGACCTTGAAAGAAGGAAGACTAGCTTTGACGAAGTTGAATTAGGTTTCTCAAAGGAAGAAGCTTTAAACGAAGCACATAGATGTGTTGATTGTTCCGTTTGTTGTGAATGCAGAATGTGCGAAGAAGCTTGTCAATCCAAAGCTATTTGCCACGATCAAATGGGGTCTGTAATGGAAATACCTGTAAGTGCTGTAATAATGTCTTCAGGTTATGACACAACAAAAGATATACCACCTGAGTTTGGATATGAAAGATATAAGGATGTAGTTACAAGCCTTGAATATGAGAGAATACTTTCAGCAGGCGGGCCTTATGCAGGACATGTTCAAAGGCCTTCTGATGGTAAACCTCCTGAGAGAATTGCATTTGTGCAATGCGTTGGTTCAAGGGATAGTCAATGCAATAAGGATTACTGTTCATCTGTATGCTGCATGTATGCAATAAAAGAAGCCATGATCACTAAAGAGCATTTAACCACAGTTAAGGATATTGATATATTCTTTATGGATATGAGAGCCTTTGGAAAAGATTTTGACAAATATATTGATTCTGCTAAATCAAAATATAATATTAATTTTGTAAGAAGCAGGATATCTACTGTTGAAAGAGATGAAGATGGCCAGCTTTTAGTTAAATATGCACAAGAAGATGGAACACAAAAGACTTTAAATTACGATATGGTTGTGCTTTCTGTGGGGATGAACCCAAATGAAAAGAATGTAGATTTATATAACAAAATTGGAATTAAAACTGATAAATATGGATTTATTTGGTCTAATGAATTAAATTATCCACAAACTTCAAAAGAAGGTATATATGCTTGTGGAGTAGCAGCAGGACCTAAAGATATTCCAGAAACAGTAATTGAAGCAAGTGCAGCTGCTGCATCTGCTGTGAAAATGGCAAAATTAAAAGATATTGATTTATACAGTGACTATAAAGAGTTCTTTAAAGAAGAGCCTGTGGTGCCTATGCGAGATATTTCTAAGGAGCCAATTAAAATAGGAGTTTTCATATGTCATTGTGGTGTTAATATTGGTGGTTATTTAAGCATAAAGGAAACAGTTGAATATGCTAAAACCTTGCCTTTTGTAGAATTTGCAGAGCAATTCTTATACACATGTTCAGTGGATTCTCAGAAGATAATTGCCGATAAAATTGCTGAGTATGGATTAAATAGGGTTGTTGTGGCATCTTGTACACCTAGAACTCATGAACCGCTTTTCCAAGCTGTAATGGTAAAAGCAGGGTTAAATCCTTATTTATTTGCAATGGCAAACATTAGAGATCAATGCTCTTGGGTTCATATGGATAGATTTAATGATGCAACATTTAAAGCTAAAGAATTAGTTAGAATGGCTGTAGGTAAAGTGACTTATGCTAAGCAATTAACAAGAAAGAAAATCGATGTTGATAAGGCTGCTCTTGTAATAGGTGGAGGAGTAGCAGGTATGGCTTCTGCTCTTGAAATTGCCAAAATGGGATATCCAGTTCATTTAGTTGAAAAGACAGATAAATTAGGTGGGAATGCTTTAAATGTAACTACTACTAATTTAAGACGTCTTACATCTCCATATATAAACAAAATGATAGATGAGGTAAATTCAAATCGTTTAATAAATGTATATTTAAATTCTAAAATTAAAGCTATTGATGGATATGTTGGAAATTATGAAACAAAAATTCAAACTAAAGATGAAGTAAAGGATATAACTCATGGAGTAGCTATTATTGCAACAGGTGCTCTAGAGAGAAAACCTGATGAATATTTATATGGCACAGATAAACGCATATCTACAATGCTTGAATTTGAAAAAGATTCAAAAGATAACTTTGAAAACTTTAAAGATGTAAAAGATGTAGTGATGATTCAATGCGTTGGTTCTAGAGAAGGAGAGAGGAATTATTGTAGCAGAGTATGTTGTAATGAAGCTGTAAAGAACGCTATTCTTTTAAAGGAGAAAAATAAGGATATCAATGTAACTATTCTTTATAGAGAAATTAGGACATATGGATTAAATGAATTAAGTTATAAAGAAGCTAGGAAAAAAGGTATAACATTTGTAAGATATGATGTAGATAGAAAACCAGAAGTTATAAATGAAGATGGAGAATTAATTGTAAAGGCTTATGAACCAATATTGGGTAATAATATATCAATAAAAGCTGATAAAGTTATATTAAGCTCAGCTATAGTTACAAATATAGAGGAAAATGTAGAGGTTGCACAAATGCTTAAAGTGCCACTAAATCAAGAGGGATTTTTCCTTGAAGCACATGTTAAATTAAGACCTGTGGATTTTGCAACTGAAGGTGTTTTTGTATGCGGACTTGCTCATGCACCTAAAAACTTAAAAGAGAGCATTATTCAAGCTAAAGCAGCTGCAGGTAGAGCTGCAACTATTATATCAAAGGATCAGCTTGAAACAGAAGGAACCATTGCACAAGTTGATAGCAATTTATGTGTTGCTTGTGGAGATTGTGAAAAGGTATGTGCTTATAAAGCAATAGAAGTTAAGGATGTACCAGTGAGAAATGGTTTTGTAAGAAGAGCTGTAGTAAATGAAGTGCTTTGTAAAGGATGTGGAACATGCTCTGCTGCTTGTAGATGCGGTGCAATAGATGTAAATGGATTCTCTGATAAACAAATAATTACTGAAATAGAATATTTACTTGGGGAAGCAGCATTATTTTAAAGGGGGGTACACAAAACGTGGCAACAGTTAAAAATGAAGAGTTAACCAAAGAACCTAAAATCATAGCCTTTCTTTGCAATTGGTGTAGCTATGCTGGGGCAGATTTAGCAGGCACAAGCAGATTGCAATATCCACCTAATATAAGGGTTATAAGAGTGCCTTGTTCTGGAAGAATAAACCCTTTATATATAATAAAAGCATTAACAAGTGGGGCAGATGGAGTAATGGTTTCAGGATGCCATCCTGGAGATTGTCACTATTTATCTGGAAATTTATATGCAAGAAGAAGATTTACAGTTTTAAAGAAACTCTTGACTACTGCTGGAATTGATCCTGAAAGGGTTCAATTCACTTGGGTTTCTGCCTCAGAAGGAGGAAGGTTTGCAGAAGTTATTAGGGAAGTTACAGAAAAGGTAAAAAGCGCAGGCCCCAATAAAATTTTAAATAGGGATGAGGAAATGGGGGCGGTAAAATGAGCTATGAAGTTATAAATAAACAATTAAAAGATATTTGTAAAGATATTTTAGAAAATAAAACTGTAGATGTTATTTTAGCTTATAGAAGAGGAGATATTGACGATTCTTTAATACCTTATTTTGTAAAAACTACAGATGAAGTAGAAAAAATTGAATGGGGTAATAGGTGTTATCAACATCTTGCTCCATACCTTTTAGAGAAGAAAGGGAAAGTTGGAATAATAGCAAAACCTTGTGATGTGCGTGCTATTGTACAATATGTTATTGAAGGTCAGTTAAAAAGGGATGATATCTATATAATAGGTATGGATTGTTTAGGAATGGTGGACTCTGAAGGAAATTCTCGCCCAGGTTGTTTTGATTGCAGCGTGAGAATTCCACCAATTTCTAATGTTCATATAGAAGATGAGAGATTAAAGGATATTAAGATAGAAGATAGAAAAATACAAAGTGTAGATTTAGAAAAGAATTTAGAGAGATTTCAAAAGGAAATAGATAAATGCATACTTTGCTTTTCATGCAGGCAGGCTTGTTATGGATGCTATTGTAAAACATGCTTTATTGAAAAGGATATGCCACAATGGCAACCTAAAGTTGTAGAGCAAGCAGCGGATTATGGCACAAAGATGATGTTTCATTTAGGTAGGGCCATGCATTTATCTGGAAGGTGCACAGAATGTGGTTCTTGTGAAGCTGCTTGTGCTTCTTCAGTAAATATTAGATATCTTATAAAGGAAGTCACTAATTTTATTTCTGATACCTACGGATTTAATGCAGGAATGGATCTTAATAAAAGACCTGCCATGACAACTTATGCTTTTGAAGATAGAGAAGTGGGATTCTTAGGAGGTGATAAGTAATGAGTATTTCTATAGAAAAGTCAAAATTATTAGAAATTTTAGAAGCTATAATGAGCGATAAAAAATTAATAGCTCAGGTGCAAAATGGAAAAACTGTTGATTTTTTAGATGTAAAAAATGTAGATGATATACTTTTTGGAGATGAAATAGCTTATAAATCACCTAAGGAATTTTTATTCCCAAGAGTTGAGAAAATTATTGAATTTAAAAAAGATGAAGCTGTAATGAACAAAAAAGATGAAGGCGTAGTTATATTTGGAATTAGACCTTGTGATTTAGAAGGGCTCTATGTTTTGGAGCAGGTTTTTACAAAGGGAAAATATGTTGATCCATTTTTTAACGAAAATCTTAAAAATACTTTGCTTATAGGAGTTGGATGCCATTCTAAAAAACCTGGATGCTTTTGCGATGAAAGAGAAACAAATATGAAATACTCTAATAAATGCGATTTATTTTTAAATAAAGATGGAGAAAACTATGAGGTTTTATATGTTTCAGAAAAGGGAAGGGAATATTTTTCAAAATTTATAGAGGATCTTAAGGATTTTGAAAATAAAGAAGCTCCAGAATTTTTAAAGAAAGAAACTCTTTCTATAGATGATCATACTGAAACAGAATTATTTAATAAGGTTGATTGGGAGAAAATATCAGAAACATGCCAAGGCTGTGGTTTGTGCACATATATTTGCCCAACCTGTCATTGTTTTGAGTTTAAGGATGTTAAAGAAGGAGAAAATATTTGTAGATATAGGCGTTGGGATAGCTGCATGTTTGGAAAATTTACCCTTCATGCATCAGGCCATAATCCAAGGCAGACTAAAAAAGAAAGATATCGTCAAAGAGTTTTGCATAAATATCTCTATGTTAAAAATAACTTTGGATGTGTTGCCTGTACTGGATGTGGCAGATGTGTAAGAAGCTGCCCAGCTGGACTTAATATTAATAAAATAGTTCATGGAATAATGGAGGTGATGGAACAATGAATCCATATCTACCATTAAAAGCAGAAATTTTATCTATTAAACAAGAGACAACTTCTCAAGATCTTGATATTAAAACATATAAATTGAAATTTGAAGATGGATATAGAATGGATTTTTTGCCAGGACAGTTTATAGAATTATCCATACCTGGAATAGGTGAGGCACCTTTTGGGTTTGCTTCAAATCCACTTGAAAAGGAATTTATTGAACTTAGCATAAAGAGAACTGGGCTTTTAACTGATGCTGTTCATTCTTTAAAAGTTTCTGATAAGGTTTGGATAAGGGGACCATTTGGAAATTCATTTCCAATAGATAAAATAAAAGGTAATGATTTAATATATATTGCAGGAGGACTTGGACTTGCTCCTTTAAGGCCGCTTATATCATATATATTTGACGACTCAAACAGAGACGATTTTGGAAAGATACAGATGTTAATTGCCGCAAGAAGCAGTAAAGATTTCATATATTTTAACGAATATAGTGAGTGGAGAAAGAAAAAGGATACTGATGTAGTTTTAACAATTGACAGAGCCGAAGAAGGATGGAATGAAAAAGTTGGATTCCCTCATATTTTAGTAGGAGAAATGAATTTTGATTTAAATAATACTGTAGCAATTTTATGCGGCCCTCCTATTATGATTAAATTTGTTTCTCAAAAGCTTATGGAAATGGGGCTTCCAAAGAGTAAAATCATAACAACACTTGAGATGAGAATGACCTGTGGGGTTGGAAAATGTGGAAAATGCAATATTGGACGCAAATATGTATGCATAGATGGCCCTGTGTTTAGCTTAGAAGAGCTTGATGATATGCCTGCAGAATATTAAAAAAGAAATTTCTAGTAGATTTATTCTATTAGAAATTTTTTTTATAAATAAAGGTAGATTTAATTAACTTCATAATAAGTTGCTTAGAATGAATTGAAAGGTTTTATAGTTTAGTATAAAATAAAAATGGAGTAAAAATATATAGAAGGAGTGTACTAAATGAATTTTGAAAAGCTTTATATAAATGGTGAATGGGTTGATGGAGTTTCTGGAGAATTTATAGAAATTGAAAATCCAGCAACCTTGAAGGTATTCGCTAAAGTTCCAAGAGGCAATGAAGATGATGTTAATAAAGCTGTTGAAGCTGCGAAGGAAGCATTTAAAACTTGGCAGTTTACTGGCATAGAGGAAAGAATTTCTTTTATGGAAAAAGTATGCGATTATCTTAAATCAAATGTGGATTTATTAACAGATACAATAATAAATGAACTTGGTTGTGGATATAATTTTACTCATGACGTTCATGTACTAGACTTTGTAGGTGAAGCTTGTAATTATGTAGAAAATGCGAAAAAATATGAGTTTGAGACAAAACTTAGCAAATCTATTATTAGAAGAGAGCCTGTAGGTGTAGTCGGAGGACTTACTCCATGGAATTTTCCTCTTGAACAAATTGTTAAAAAAGTAGTCCCTGCTCTTTTAGCAGGTAATTGTGTTGTTTTAAAACCAAGCCAAATGACACCGCTTACTGCTTATATATTAACTGATGCTATTGATAAAGCAGGATTTCCAAAGGGAGTTTTTAATCTTGTAACAGGAAAAGGAGCAGAAGTAGGGAACGCATTAGCTCTTCATAAAGATGTAGACATGATTTCATTCACAGGGTCAACAGATGGAGGCAGAGAAGTAGCAAAGCTTGCCCTTTCAAATATTAAAAAATTAGCTTTAGAATTAGGTGGTAAATCCGCTGCAGTACTATTAAAAGGTGCTGATTATGAGCATGGAATTAAATGTGTTTTAGATACAGTGTTTTTAAATTCAGGACAAACTTGTAATGCATTTACTAGATTATTAGCTCCAAAGGATGAGCTTCTAAAAGTAGAAAAACTAGTTTTAGAAATGAGCAAAAACTATAAAGTTGGCGACCCTAGCGATCATTCTAATGACATTGGACCTATGGCTTCTAAAAAGCAGTTTGATAGGGTAAAGAAGTATGTTGAAATTGGAGTTAATGAAGGAGCTAAAATGATCTTAGGTGATGTACCTAAAGATTGCAGCAATGGATATTACATTGATCCTGTTGTGTTCTCAAATGTTAATAATAGTATGACTATTGCTCAGGAGGAAATCTTTGGACCTGTTCTCGTTATTATACCATATGAAACAGAAGATGAAGCAGTTGAGATAGCTAATGATAGCATTTATGGTTTAGCTGGAGCAGTTTATGGTCCTTCAGATGAGGCGGCACTTTCTTTTGCAAAAAAGGTAAGGACTGGATCCATTTTTGTTAATAAAGGAACTTGGGATGTAAATGCACCTTTTGGAGGCTATAAGCAATCAGGATTAGGACGTGAAGGTGGAATTGAAGGTTTTGAAGAATTTTTAGAAATTAAAACAATTTATATTTAACAAAGAGGCTAAAAAGCCTCTTTTTAAATTTTTAAATTAAGTCCAGAAGTTTTTTGAAGGATCATTTCATTTATAATATATGCTATATGGGCTCCAGCTTCTGATGGTGAAGTACCATCTTCATGGATATTTGAAACCACTGTACGGCCAGCTTCTTTCATGCCCACATATCCTTTATAGCTTATGTAAGCGCTTAGAGATTTACTTGTAGCAAGGCCTGGCCTTTCTCCAATTAAAACTACAGTTACAACTGAATTAAGAGCTTCTGTTACAGCATCCATAGCACAAACTCTGCCATGTTTTACAAAGAAAGGCGTTCCAACATCATGTCCATAAGCTTTTAGGCCTTGAACAAGTGATGGCAATAGGTCTTTAATCTGTGCTTCTACTGCAGAACTAGATAATCCATCTGAAACATAAACTTGTACAGTTGGATTATGCTTGCATTTAGATTTAATAACTTCAATTGCCTCTTTTGAAAATAATCTACCAAGATCAGGCCTCGTTAAAAATTCCTCTTTAGATGAGCAAACTGTTGACACGGAAAATAATCCCATATCATTTAAAAACTCTTCAGATACTTCTGTAAACACAGTATCCATAGCTGCTGCATGGTCAGCTCTAAAACGCAAATAAGTATCAGTAAGGCACCTTGGGCCTGTACGCCATACCCCAAGTCTTGCTGAAGTTCTCGATTTAACCCTTAAATATTCCTCTTTATTAAAAGGGTTAGGGATATTAAACTGATCTCTTAAATCTTGAATTGATATATCAGGAACAAATCCTTCGTCTATAGGTTTGTCTACAGCTTTATTTTTATTATTGTCTTCTTCTTCAATAAGGCCAACTATTTTTGTAACAATATTTTTTAATTCATTATCACTAATCATAGGGATAAACCTCCTTTTTTACTTTTAAAAAAGTATGAACCATCTCCTGCAATTTCTGTGAGTTTACCAGATTCATCCATTAATCCATGCTTAATAAGCCACATGTGGAATTCATGAGCAGGTTTTAACCCTAAAAGTTCCCTTAAAGTAGCATCATCATGAAAGCTTGTATCTTGGTAACTAAGCATTACATCATCGCCACAAGGGATTCCCATATAATAATTTGCTCCAGCCATTGCTAAAAGCATTGTAGCCATTTCTTGATCATCTTGATTTATAGAAGTGTGGTTAGTATAACAAGGAGCCATGCCCATTGGAAGACCTGTAAGCTTGCCCATAAAATGGTCTTCAAGATTTGCTCTTATCATTTCTTTTCCATCGTAAAGGGTTTCAGGGCCGATAAAACCAGATACATTATTAACTAAAAAAGGAAAATAATTTCTGGCAAATCCATATGTGCGCGCTTCCAGTGTCATTTCATCCACTCCCATATCGCACCCTAAGGACACCTCTGAGCCTTGCCCTGTTTCAAAATACATTAAATTAGGTCCTGCAGAAATTCCCTTTTGTTTTATAAGAGCATAAGCTTCATCCAATATTTGTTTGCTTACTCCAAAATTTTCATTTGCAGTTTGTGTACCAGCAATACTTTGGAAAAACATAGAAAGAGGTGCACCTTTTTCAACGCTTTTCATCTGAGTTGTGATATGGGATAAAACTGTGTTTTGTGTAGGGATTTGGAATTTGTCTATAAATTCATAAATTCCATTTGCTAAGCGGATGGTATTTTCAACTGTATCTTCTACAGGGTTAATTCCAAAACATGCATCACCAGAGCCATAAGATGCTCCTTCCATAAGCCCAAGAACTATGCTCTCTATATCATCTGAAGAGCTATTTGTTTGACATCTAAAGGATAAAGTGCCTTCTTTTCCTATTTCTGTATTGCAACGAGTTACAATTCTTATTTTTTTTGCTCCGTAAACTAAATCCATGCTAGACATTATCTTTGCTGTTGCAGCAATAACTTCAGCAGAAAGGCCTCTTGATATTCTTGTAATGTCTAAACCGGTGGTTTTATGATCTAAGATATAATTTCTCAGTTCACCTATTGTCATTTGCTTTATTTTGTTATAGATTGTGGTATTTAACCCATCTATATTGACACGAGTAACCTCATCTTTGTCATAATCTACAGAAGGATTTTCTGTCAAATCCTTTATTGTCATTGCAGATAACACAACCTTTGCTGCAATGCGCTCTGAAACAGTTTCGGCAGCAATTCGTTGAAATCTATCGGCGGATTTTGGTTCATTTGCTTTAGCCAAAAGATCTACAATGTTTTTGAATTCATAAATCTTTCCATTTAAGGTGGTTTTTAGTCTCATACTTTTTCCTCCTAATTAATAAATCTAACTAAACATAAGTGTCTTTACAACAACAGGCAGCACTCTACCACTCATAAGAGGCTTTCCAATATCTATGTAATCACCTAATTCACAATTAATAGAGTCTAAACAAACGATGTCTTTTTTTGGAATCTCTAGCATAAGCGATTGACCAAGTACCATCCCCATATCATGTTCAAGGATGACTATGAGGGGGTTTTTAGATAAAATTATTGGCTTCATGGCAAGGATAATTTTATCAACATATGATTTAATATTCTTGTATTTAACATTAGCTTCACCACGAAGTGCTAAAGCCACTAAATTGCTCCCATCATGAGCTTCGTAATTTCGCAGAAAAGGTTTGATTTTTTCTGTAAATTCCTCAGGGGTAAGGAGCTCCTCATGAGGGCTAACTTTTATAATTGGCACATTTTTTATAGGAAATAGATCCTTTGTAAACACAATTGTGCTTCCAGATATTTCAGTAGAATACATACCTGCTCCTATTACTGTTGCGTGTATAGTTTCCTTTGGCTTTAAAATATCCTTCTTATTTTTATTAAATATCTCTTTAATGGCTCTAGAGAGTACAACACCTATATCATCATAAGGAAAATCTTCCTTTTCATCATTATATATAAACTCTCCTACACCCCCTGAAAATGTAAGCAGGGAAATTTTATCATAAGCATATTTTTCAAAGTTTAAAACATGATCTGTAATCAATAGATCCACATCTTTTTTAGTTTGTATTTTCATATCTATGACTTCCAGTAAAATTTTAGCCATTATAAGACATATTTTGTATATTTTTTCATAAGATACTGTCTCTGAAATATTTAAGGATATATTGTTGTTTTTGCATAAATTTAGTATTTTTGGAGCTATATATGTGATTTTTTTATTTTTGTTAAAGCGAATTAATCTACCTCCAATATCTAGGCAACTAGTTGCAATACATGTACCAGAATGAAATACTGCGATATTTGTTGTACCACCACCAATATCTAAATTAGCAATTATTTTTGAATTTTTTTTAGACAATTCTGCTGTGCCAGAGCCTTTACCTGCAATAATTCCTTCTATTTCGCTTCCTGCTGTTGCAACTACAAAATCACCAGCAAGGCCAGATATTGCATTTAATACCTTTTGTGCGTTTTCTTTTCTTGCAGTTTCCCCTGTAATTATAACAGCGCCAGTAGAAATATCCTCAGGGCGAAAAGAGGCTTTATCATATTCTTTTACTATGATATTCTTAATTGCATTTTCATCTATGGTGTTTTCAGTTATCAAAGGGGTTTCATATAGGCTACTTTTATAGACAATTTGTTTGCATGTTATAGAAATTTTAGGAATTGATGTTACACTAGCTTTGTTTTCAATGACAAATTTGCTAAAAATTATTTGAGTTGTAGATGTTCCAATATCAATTCCAACGCTGAAAATTTTATCTTCCATAATATTTGTATCCTTTATTTAAGAATTAAAAATAAAAGTTTAAGATATGATATCGATTACTATTTATATATAAAAAAAATTAGTATATTTTATAAAAATAATAACTTAAAATTTATTTCATGTCAAATTAAATTCAGTTGTATTAGCAAAAGTCGACGCTATTTGATAAATACAAATAGATATCAAAATTATGGGAGAAATGCAATATTTGCGTTTCTCCTCGTTAAAATTTAGATACTATTTAATTACTTTGGAAAAAACCTTAAAATGGTTTTATAATACATTTTTTTTGGCATCATATATGCCATAGCAGTTTGCATCCGTCCTAGAAATCCGCCACATAAACAAATTACTTCTCCTTTTTCAAGAGATTTCATAGATTGCGCAACTACTTGTTCAGGAGTCTCATAATGTATACCTATGCTATTTTTTATAGTATCTTCACTTATTTTAGCGTCATTTCTAATATCAGTTTTAGTAGCCCCAGGGCATAATACTTGTAATTTGATATTTGTATTTAATAGATCAATATATAAACACTCAGTAAATTGCTTAATATAAGCCTTTGTACCAGCATAGATATTATGCCTAGGAAAAGGAAATAACCCAGCAAGAGATGATACGTTAATAATGGTGCCATTGTTTCTTTCAATCATTTGTGGCAAAACAGCTTTGGTAAGGCGAGTTAAGCACACAATATGTAAGTCTATCATCTTTTGCAGATTCATAAAGCTTTCATTTAAAAATGATTTTGAGAGACCAAATCCAGCATTATTGATTAGTACGTGAATTTTAGTTTGTTCTATAAGAGATATAAGTTTAGAAATATTATCATTAAGCGTTAAGTCTCCAACAAATATTTGTACATCAATACCATAATTTGTTTTCAAATCATTAGATATATCTTCTACTAAATTTTCTATTAGACCAGTAATAATAAGTGGATGCCCATTTTTAGCATATTCATAAGCAAAAGCTTTTCCAATTCCGCTAGTTGCTCCAGTAATAAGCACATAACCCTCCATGTTTTATAACCCCCAAAATATAAATAATAAATAACTTATAATGAATATATCATGAGGAATAAAAACGCTGTATGAATTCTCACAAAACCCTATCATATCTGCTGGAACAACGTTTTACAAGGGTTTTTAAAGCAATAGGTATATAATGTAATTTTCTTCTTAAAAAAAACAAGACTTCGAGTATGAATACTGATAATCTTGTTTTTTATTGTATGATAAAAAATACGATAGAGGATTTTTATATCTGCTATCGTATTTTTTTCATAACTTATTTATGCAGGTTTGCGTTCATTAGGGTTTGCTTGGTTGTAGTAGTCGATATATTGTTTAGTTATAGCATCGTGATGTATAGTGCCAACTAACTTGGACTTGTTGATTCATCTAACTGCTCTGGTGCATCAGTTGTATTTGGCGCATCTGTTGTATCTGGTGCATCAGTTGTATTTGGTGCATCAGTTGTATCTGGTGCATCAGTTGTATCTGGTGCATCCGTTGTATCTGGTGCATCAGTTGTATTTGATGCATCTGTTGTATTTGATGCATCTGTTGTATCTGGTGCATCCGTTGTATTTGATGCATCTGTTGTATCTGGTGCATCAGTTGTATTTGGTGCATCTGTTGTATCTGGTGCATCAGTTGTATTTGGCGCATCTGTTGTATCTGGTGCATCTGTTGTATTTGGTGCATCAGTTGTATTTGATGCATCTGTTGTATCTGGTGCATCCGTTGTATTTGATGCATCTGTTGTATCTGGTGCATCCGTTGTATTTGATGCATCTGTTGTATCTGGTGCATCAGTTGTATTTGGTGCATCAGTTGTATCTGGTGCATCAGTTGTATTTGGTGCATCAGTTGTATCTGGTGCATCAGTTGTATTTGGTGCATCAGTTGTATTTGATGCATCTGTTGTATCTGGTGCATCTGTTGTATCTGGTGCATCCGTTGTATTTGATGCATCTGTTGTATCTGGTGCATCAGTTGTATCTGATGCATCTGTTGTATTTGGTGTATCTGTTGTATTTGATGCATCTGTTGTATCTGGTGCATCAGTTGTATTTGGTGCATCAGTTGTATTTGGTGCATCAGTTGTATCTGGTGCATCTGTTGTATCTGGTGCATCTGTTGTATCTGGTGCATCCGTTGTATTTGGTGCATCTGTTGTATCTGGTGCATCAGTTGTATTTGATGCATCTGTTGTATCTGGTGCATCAGTTGTATTTGATGCATCAGTTGTATCTGGTGCATCAGTTGTATTTGATGCATCTGTTGTATCTGGTGCATCAGTTGTATTTGATGCATCAGTTGTATCTGGTGCATCAGTTGTATTTGATGCATTCGTTGTATTTAGGTCAGGTTCACTAGTTGTGTTTTTTGAAGTTTTAGTGTTTATAATGGATGGATAATAAGAGTTATAAAGTGTTTGTACTTCTTGTGAAGACATAGCTTTATTATATAAGCCTAGATCATCAATATAAAATGCATAGTTATTTTTAGTAGATTCATCATAAGAGCCTGTCCCATCATTGCCTACTTTTAGACTATATGTGCTATTCAATGTAGTTAAAGAAGATATATTGATTGTTTGAATTAGGGCTCCATTTGCATACACTTTTATGATTTTATTAGGATAGTTAAATGTAAAAGTAAGATATACCCATTCTTTATCTGGAGGTGAAAAACATGTATCAATTTGTCTAGAACCATCACCAGCATTTAAAACTCTTGTATCAGTGGAAGATGTATTATTATAAAAAGAATAGACAAAGCCAGCATATTTTCCGTAAGAACAGTCCTTATTGCTAAATATAGGGGCATCTCCACCTGTATTAAACTCAGTTTTATACCACATACTTATGGTTTTTTCTAAATTAAAATCGATATTCCCTAAATCTAGATAATTTCCATTTGTAAATTTAAGAGCTTTGCTTTTAGAATTAATGCCTTTGACATACTCCATAGTTCCAGATGTACCTTTTAACTTTCCAGTTAAAGGTATGACGCCATTCTCAAAATCAATAAAAAGCAATTGATTAGAATTAGCAGTTGTAGGAAGGGCATTAACAGGAATTATTGTACATGTTAATATAGTTACAAGTATAAGTGATATTGTGTTAATTAATCTTTTCATTTTATAATCCTCTTTTAATTTATTCTCATTGGTTTATATAAACTATTTGATTATATCATGATTACATTTTAGGAACAATATGGTAATTATTAATTAATATTTATAATTTTGTTAAATATTTATAAATAATATATCTTAAAGTAAGGTGATTTGTATGTTCATGATCCATTTAATGAGACGATTTTATTTATAAGAGGATATCATGTGTGTTATAATATATTGATGTGATAGATAAATAAATGTGCTTTTAAAAGTTTTATTTTAATAAGAGTGGAGGATTGTTTATGAAGGTAGAAAGTTTTTCTTTAGATCACACTAAAGTTGTGGCTCCTTATGTTAGAAAATGCGGTGAGTTTTTTGGTGAGAATGGAGATGTAGTTACAAAGTTTGATGTGAGATTTACACAGCCTAATGTAGAGTATATGGATATGGATGGTGTGCATACATTAGAGCATCTTTTAGCAGGTTTTTTAAGAGAGGAAATGGATAAAGTTATAGATATTTCACCAATGGGGTGTAGGACTGGCTTTTACTTAATAGTTTTTGGGAAAAAGGAACCTGAAGATATAGTTGAAGTTTTAAAAAGGGCACTTAATAAAGTTTTGGATGTGAAAGAAGTGCCAGCTGCTAATGAATTTCAATGTGGCAATTATAGAGATCATTCCCTAGAAAAAGCTAAACAGTATGCTAAAAAGGTTTTAGATGAGAATATAAACCACAAAGTATTTGAAAAGTAAATTAATTTTAAGAGGCTTTTACAGAATAGATAAGATCAATTCTGTAAAAGCTTCTTTTTAGCTAAATAACCTCATAAAAAGGAGATATATCAATATCTTTATATATATTAAGGAATTCGTAAACTTTAGATGCAATAATTTTCACGCCACTTATTGAGTTTGATTCAATGTTAATAGGAATTACAGGATCGTGCAAAGATAGCCTTAATAAAAACCATCCATCTCCACTTCCTTTATCAAAAGAAATCCTTATACCTTCATAATTTGGGTTTTCAATATTCCAAAGGTTGTTTTTGGCATAATTTTCAAGGTCAAATATTATTTTCTCACCTGTTTGAATAAAATCATTACTTTTAATCGGAATCCTTATTTCACATTCTTCTTGAGGCTCTTCTAGGTTTTCCATAATGCTTAAAAGGTCTTTGCCTATTTGATTGTATTTTGCATATTCAATTAATATTTTTGATACTAAATATGCACCATCATCTAAAAAATAATTTTCTTTTAAAGCGCAATGGCCAGAAGTTTCAATTGCAAGCTGGCAATCTATGCTTTCAGCGTTTAAAAGAAGAGCTTCATTGATGACATTTTTATATCCTCTTTTATACCTTTGATGTATTCCACCTAAACCTTCAATAAACTTTGTAAGCCCTGAAGAAGTTATAGAATCTGTGACTATTGTGGTACCTGGGTGTTCTTTTAATATAATTGCTGAAATTAAGGCAATTAATTTATTTCTATTTATATCTTTGCCATTATTATCTATAATTGCTGCTCTATCAACGTCGGTATCAAATATTATTCCAATATGTGCTTCATTTTTAATAACTGCATTAGATAAATCTTTTAAGGCATCATTATTTTCAGGGTTTGGAATGTGGTTTGGAAAATTTCCATCAGGCTCTAAATAAAGGCTTCCAGATATATCTGCTCCAAGCTCTTTAAGAACCTTTTCAGCATAAAAACCGCCTGCGCCGTTTCCAGCATCCACAAGTATTTTTAAATTTTCAAAAGGCTTTTCATAATTACTTGCATTTACTTCTTTTCTAATTTTATTTACAAGTATTTTAGAATAATCAGAAATAAAATCAACTGTGATAATTTCTTCTTGATCAAAAATATCTAAAATCTTAATATTATTTTCACAATTAGTTAAGATTTCTGTAATATCCTCTTTTTCAAGACCACCTTCATTTGTGAAAAATTTTAAACCATTTCTATTAAAGGGTAGGTGGCTTGCTGTAATCATAATAGCGCCATCGCATAAAAGGCCTTCTTCAAGGCAAGTAAAAAACATGGAAGGTGTTGAACTTAAGCCACAGTTGAAGACTTTTACACCAATAGATTTTAAATTTTCACATACTGATTTTAAAATATCAGGGCCAGAAATTCTAGAATCCATGCCTACAGCTATTTTTAAATTTGCTAATTGATGTTTTTTTCTTAAAAAATGTGCAAAATATCTAGCTATAGTGCCACAGGTTTCAGGTGTTAAAGTAACCTTTTCACCTTTTACTGCATTTATTGCCACCCCTCTTATATCAGAGCCATTTTGTAATTTTAAAAAATTCATTATAATTCCTCCTAAACTAAGGTTTCCCATTCTTTATATAAAGTATCTATTTCCTCTTGTAATTTTTTTACAAATAGAGAAATATCATAGCTTTTTTCATGGTCATTAAACACTTCTTCTTTGCACAATTCATTATTTAAATTCTCTATCTTCTCTTCATTTTCTAAAATCTTATTTTCTATATCCAGTAACCTTTGCTTGAGATCTTTTTCCTTTTTTAATTCTTCTCTTTTTTTCTTCTTTTCAATCTCAACTTGAGTTTTTGACGTGTAAATAGGGACTTCTTCCTGAAGAAACCTAGTTGGCTTTATTTTCTTTTCTAAATAATAAGAATAATTACCAAGGTACGTAGTTAAGCAATTTTTTTCAAATTCACAGATTTTACCTACAACTTTGTTTAAAAAGTACCTGTCATGGGATATTACTAAGATAGTGCCTTCATAATCTGAAAGGGCATCTTCTAAAACCTCTCTTGATGGTATATCTAGGTGATTTGTAGGTTCATCTAATAAAAGCAGATTAGATTTTGATAAAAATAGTTTAAGCAAATTAATTCTGCATTTTTCTCCACCTGAAAGATATTTTATCTCTTTGAAAACATCATCACCTCTAAAGAGAAATCTGCCAAGAAGAGTTCTTATTTCTGTTGTGGTTAGTTGAGGAAAATCATCCCAAATTTCATCTACAACAGTTTTATCTAAGTTTAAATCAGATTGCTCTTGATCGTAATAAGAAATTTCAACGTTTCTTCCTATGTAGATATTTCCTTCATCTTGGCGTACTTTACCAGTTAGTATTTTAAAAAAAGTGGTTTTGCCTATGCCGTTTTTCCCAATAAATGCAATTTTTTCGCCTTTTTTAACTTCTAATGAAAGGTTTTCAAATAAAAGTTTTTCTTTAAAGCTTTTAGATATATTATCTATTTTAAGGACATCATTACCACTTTCAAGATTAACTTCAAATTTAAACTTCATTTTAGCATTGTCGCCTTTGGGTTTTTCCAACCTTTCTATTCTATCAAGCACTTTTTCACGGCTCATTGCAGCTTTTATGCTTTTTTCTCTGTTAAACCTTCTGTATCTTGCTATTATTTCTTCTTGCCTTTTTATTTCATCTTGTTGAAGGGAATAAGCTTTTAATTCTTGCTCATATTTTTCTTTTTTCTTTATGATATAAGTTGAGTAATTCCCTGAATAAGTTTCAATTTTTCCATTTTTCATTTCAAATATTCCTGTGACGATTTTATCTAGAAAAAATCTATCGTGAGAAATGATAAAAAGAGTTTTTGAGTAATTTTTCAAATAATCCTCAAGCCATTCAATAGCACCTAGATCAAGATGATTTGTAGGTTCATCAAGAAGGAGTATATCAGGTTTTTCAAGTAGAAGTTTACATAAAGAAAGCCTAGTTTTTTCTCCACCACTTAAAAGAGAAACTTTCTTCTCTAAATCTTTATCATTAAATTCAAGTCCCTTTAAAACCTTTAAAACCTCTGATTTATATAGATAACCACCTTGAATAGAATAATTCTCAGCCATTGTGCTATATTCGTGAATTATTTTATTGTGATATTCTTCATTATCTAAATCATAAGGCTTTTGCAATTCTTCTTCTAATTCTTTCATGGATCTTTCCATAGATAAAAGCTTTGAAAACACTGCTGTAGCTTCTTCTAATATGGTGTTATTAGGATTTAATGTGGACTCTTGGCTTAAATAACCAACAGTTTTATTTTTGTCAATAGAAATTTCACCAGAATCCTTTTGAATTTTTCCTGAAAGAATTTTAAATAAGGTGGTTTTACCCTCTCCATTACCACCAACTAAACCAATTTTATCTTTTTCATTTACAAAAAATGTTACATCTTTTAAAATAGTGTCAATGCCAAAGCTTTTCATTACACCATTGCACCTTAAAACTACCAAAATATTCACCTCATGTTAAGTTGTATTTCATATGAGTATGCATGATACCTGCTTCTTCAAACTCTTCACCAAAAGGTATAAAATTTAAATCTTCATAAAACTTTTTAATGTAACTTTGAGCATGAATATAGCATACTTTTTCTTTTAAGCCTTTTAAATATAAAAGCATTTCTTTAACAATTATTTTTCCTATGCCTTTATTTCTATGTGAAGATTTAACAGCAATTCTAGTTAAATAAACTTTGCCATCACTATGTTTAATAATCCTTCCTGCACCAATTGGATAATTATCTATATAAGCAACAAAATGCACGGTGTCATCTCCATAATCATATGAATCTCTTTCTATTTCTCTTGGAACATTTTGTCCTATTATAAATACCTCTTCTCTTATCAAAAGAGCATCAT
The DNA here is from genome assembly GCA_031549885.1 of Clostridiaceae bacterium. GTDB lineage: Bacteria > Bacillota > Clostridia > Clostridiales > Clostridiaceae > WQUF01. The sequence goes on along the minus strand of JAVBPD010000088.1, from coordinate 3,683 downwards.
TTAAATATTGTTTACCAAATAGAATTTTTAAATCATTTAAATCGTCCACTGCAAATCCCTCATTTCAATCCCCTTTTATAAATAGTATTATAACATGTTTAAAGCTTTACTCGTAGAAGAAAAAGAAAAGTTTTTGTTATATAATCTGGGGACTTATATGATATATAGCAACAATTTTAAAAAAATTGTTGGATCTTTTACTATATTAATAAATTCATTATTTTTTCAAAAAGTATAATATAAAGTATGATATATTATAACAAATGGATATAGGAAGTGGTTTTTTAGTGTTATTTAAAAAGTTTGGAGACCCCTTAAAACCTGTGATTGTTTTACTCCATGGTGGAGGTTTATCATGGTGGTCTTATAAAAATATCATAGAATTACTAAAGAATAGTTTTTATATTATAACCCCTGTTCTAGATGGATTTGGGGAAGATTTTAAGAATACATTTGTATCTATTGAAGATTCAGCTCAAAAGATAATTAAATTTATAAAAGATAATTTTAATGGAAGCGTATATGCTATTTGTGGTTTATCCATTGGCGCACAAATTCTAGTTGAAATTTTATCTTTAGAAAATGATATTACAAAGAAAGCATGTATAGAAAGTGCACTTGTAATACCAATGAAATTTACAAAAGCTATGACTATACCGATGTACACTGTTTCATACGGGCTTGTGAAATTAAGATCTTTTGCAAAATTTCAAGCAAAATATTTATTTATACCTTCTGATATGCTTGAAGAATACTATAATGATTCAAGCAAAGTGTCAAAAGAGTCCTTAATAAATATGTCTTTATCAAATGCAAGTTATTCAATAAAAAAGGATCTAAAAGATACAAATGCACATGTATTAATAATGTGTGGTGAAAAGGAATTAAAGGTTATAAAGAAGTCTTGTGAAATTTTGCATAAAACAATTCAAGGATCAAAATTAATAGTTATACCTAAAATGAAGCATGGAGAAATTAGTTTAAGATATCCTGATAAATATGTTGGAATAATAATTACATTTTTTAATGAACTTAAAGATGGAGTCTTATGGTCGTATAAAGGCTAAAATATGCCTAAACTATTTGTTTAAATTATATAAGTCATGGTATAGTATTTTTATTCATGTAAATTATTATAGGGGGTATTTATTTAGTGGAGGGTGAAAGACTGATTAGAATTGCCACTGAAATTGATTACGAAGATTTTGTGGTATTTTACAAGTTTACTACATTGCCTAAGATTAAATTATACTTAACAGTTTTTACTTTAGTATTAGTTTTTCTTATTTTATGTTTATTAAACAATGTCTTTTCAAATTATATTTTTTTCGTAAGCTTAATGATTGAAATTTTAATTATATTTATATTGATTATAAATGATTTATTTTTTAAACCTAAAAAAATTTATGAAAAATATAAAATATTTGTATATAATGTTGTTTTTAGCTTTTATAAAGATAATATTATAATTGAAACCAAAGGAACCTCATCAAAAGGGGTTTATAAACTAGATTATAGTCAGTTTAAATTAGTCTATGAAACAAATAAATCTTTTTATATTATAAAAAATGATGGAAATTGGTATATAATAAATAAAAAATATATACATAATAGACAGATTTGTTTTCTTAGACAACTTTTTGTAAAAAAGTTTTCAACATATAAAAAGCATAATTTTTAAGAAGAGCCTTCTAAAATTGTCTATATTTTAGAAGGTTTTTTAAATTTATGCTATTTCCCGAAAGCTGACAGAGAGAGCATAAGCCCACCACAAGTATTATTCCCATCTTCATAAAATCCATATTCTCCAAAGGTAAATTCTACAATAAATGGAATACTTGATGTGCATTTTTTGATTTTTTCATATACTTCATCCATTCTATTTGCAATTACAGCTTTTCCACCACCACAATGAGCTAAATGGAAAGCAGCTATTTCTCCATCAAATCTTCTTTTTAAATCATTTAAGGCAGTTTCTATAGAATTTATAAAATCATCTTCAGTGCATTCCATTTGAATTACTGCAGTATTAGTTGCAATATAGTTTCCAAGGCTTATAGAAAAATCACTATTTCCAAACATTGGATGCCTTATGGCAACAAGATCTCCTAATCTATCTTTTACGCCAAGTGGTGTTAAAATAGTCTCGGAAAGTAAATTTCCACCCATAAGCTTTGAAGGATCCTTTGAAATCCACTCGGCATATTTTTTTATTGCAGGAGTTTTATCTATTTCAACTAATGTGTTATTTTTTAAAACCTTAGTTATTACTCCTACATTATTAGTTTCCCTATAGCATTCAGTAAAATTGTTTGCAAAAAAATTATCTGTATAGAAAAATGCCACTGATAAACCTTCTGAAAATATATTATCATTGGTAAATACCTTCCATTTTCCTTCTACGGTGTTATCTGCAGCACTTCCTCCAAAAAAAGGAACTCTACCTATAATATCAGTGATGCCTTTTAAATATAATTCTTCGTTTCCTGGAGTTGCTGCCATATAAAAGTAATTAGGCACTTGCTTTTTACCTGAATTTTTAAGAGCAAGCAATGCAGCTTTTTGACCGGTTTCCCTTGCGCCAATGCTTTTTTTAACTCCAGAAATTCCAACAGCTAAATCGTCTCCTGAAAAGGTCATTATTCCAACGAATGTATCCCCAGTTATAAAACCATTAGGTGTAATTACGCCAGTGTAACTTGTATTACCAATAATAGGAACATTATTTAATATTTTAGAAGCACCTTTTAAAAGTTCTTCTTGATCATGTTCTACGCTAGAGTACATAAATGCAAGTTTTATATTTTTAGAGTCTTTTTTTGCAAATATTGCTGCTTCTTTACCGGCTTCAAAGGAATCTTTTAGTGTACTTGAACCAACATTTGCGTTAAACATTAAAAAATAAACCTCCTAATAATAATTTTTTAATTGATACCTTCTCTCTTATTGTTGTCTAAAATTATATAAGTTATGTTATTCTATGGGCTCATTTTTTTTAATCTATATGCATATATTATATGCTAATAATTAATGGAGATTAATATGAATTTTGGATATATAAGTGATAAAATTACAATAACTGTTGGAGACGATTTAATGCCACATCATAGGCTTAAGAATTCTCCTATTACTACAACCTATGAGGTTATAAAATTAAGTGGATCTTCTCTTTCTTTAGAAGAACAAGAAAATTCTCGAAGGGTACACGAAAAGATGATGAAAAAAAGGGTTGATACCTTTTCAAATGGAATTGATTTATTTAAAAGGTTTGAATATATCGACATAGATAAGCTGCAAAAGCCACAGACAAGTTGGTCGTATTTTGACAAACCAAAGGAATTAGAGCTATTAAACTTAATTTCCTCAATAGAATCCATAGGGATTTTAAGTCCTTTAGTGGTAAAAATTAGAGAAAATGGGAAGTATGAAATAATTTCGGGAAATTCAAGATTTTTGGCTCTAAAAAATATATATGAGCAAAAAAGAGAAGAGAAGTTTAAATATGCTCCATGCTTTATATTAGATGCGGATGTAGATGAATATTTTGAAAGAAGCCTCATAATCGACTCAAATTTAAATTACAGAACAATGTCTCAAGAAGTCTACATTAAAGCTATTTTAGAAAAATATGAGATTTTAAAAAGGACAAAATTATACAGAAACGACATAAATATAGCTGAAAC
>JAVBPD010000061.1:0-44877 GCA_031549885.1 Clostridiaceae bacterium | reverse complement strand
TCATCTCCTTGATTTATTATCATTTTTGGTTCTGGTTTTATTACTTTTTTCTTTTTTGCCATAAATACTCCTTATAAAAATAATGCCTCATTTAATTATATGAGGTATCACTTTATAATATTTCTTTTTAATTATATTTTTAAGAATTAATTAAAGGGCTGCTTTAAAATTAATAAAAGTAAATTTTAAAGCAGCCTCATATATAATTCACAGCAGCTTAAAGCTGCTTATGATTAGCCATTAAATTATTTTTTTCTTTTGATGAATTTAATAAGAAATTTTCTAAAATAAACTCTTGAGCTTTTCTACTTTTTATAATATATTTTATACACTTTAGTATATTTTTATACTTTAAAATACCTCTAACTTTATATTTTGTTAGAGGTATTTTATTAACTTAAATTTTATTTATAATATTTCTTATATGATGTACGAAGTCTCATAATAACAAATAATAATATTATAACTGATGATATTAAAAGTATGTAAACTAAATTTAGTGGAATTGCTTTTCTTTGATAAAGCGCTGATGGAACATCCACAAGTGCATGACCTAAAATTGCTATGAATAAATATTTAATTTTCTTGATTTTTATACCATAAAGCACAACTAAAGAAAATGCCACATGAATTATAATAGCACATATCCTTTCAAATCCCCCAAGCAAAAACATCCATGGTGAAGTAGTTGTTAATGCATTTTTTAAAGCTGCTACAGCGCCTTTAGATTCTTCGGGAAGAGAGTTTATAATTGAATCAAAATTACCTCTATTAATCATAATAGAATAAACAATATTGTTTATGCAGGCTAAACCCAATAACAAAATAGCTTCCATAATTCCATGACCAAGTCCAAATATAATGCCATCCTTGTATCTATGCTCTTTTTTCATAAACAAATTCATAAATATAAATCTTCCTACTTCTTCAAAAATACCTGCCATTAAACATCCATATATGCAATAATACAAAGTATTGTTAAGCAAAACATCAGAAGTTGTCTTATTAATGGATAAAAAGTAATTGTGAAAAAAACCTTCAATGATATATGCGCACAATAAAAAACAAGACATGCCTATTAAAAAGCATTTAATGCTAAATTTATTTTTTACAATTAAGAAAATTGAAAAGCAAAGTGGTAAAATAACTCCTATGAATAAGGATACAAACATAGATATTATTGATAAATTAGAAACCATATTTAACATCCTTTCTAAATTTTATAGAGATTTTTCAAGCTCCACAACTCCAAAATTATCCGGAGCGCAATTTCCATCACATCTTATTTTAGTGACTTTATCAAATCCATTTTTAAACCAAAATGTAAATCCAGTCCAATTTCTTAGAGATACTCCAAGCCTTATTTTTAAAAGCCCAATACTTTTAAATTCTTTGCATAATTCCTCAATGATTTCTTTTCCAAATCCATTATTTCTATAGGCCTCTTCTATAAACATTATTGAAATATATGCAATAAATTTTTTAGGATAACCAATGTAAATATCAAAATATCCTATTATTTTTTCATTAAAATAAATAGAATACATACTATAGTTTTCCTTAATGCCATAAGGAGGAAGGCTTCCAGATATAAGGCATTCTTCCATAGATACATCATCAGTAGAACTTTTTGGGTCAAAAGAAAAGTAATTATTGCATTTTCTTTGAAGATCATCTAAAAATATTAATTCATCTCTACTTGATTGCTTTAATGTTAATCTTTTAGTTTTAATGGTTTCGATCATATTATATTAAACTCCATTCCTTGGACAAATCCACTTATTAATATTAATAATTATAAATCAAATTATATAAATTAAATAGAGATTTAAGAAATAAATGAATTAATATAGCTATACAAATAAATCATTTTTAACTATAATTTTAGTTAGTAAGAAGTGGAGGATGATAATAATGTTTAAAACATTTAAAGTTAAACTATTAAAAGCATTAATTCCTTTTACAGTTATTGCAACATTAATGGGTATTCTCTTTACAAATACTCATGGTGCTTCAGTTCCATTAATTTTAAAGGCTGGTTTAACAAATACTGACGTGAATGTATTTTCAGCTGCATCTCAAGACACTAGCGTTTTAACAAGTTTGTCTTCTGGTACTTATATTACTTTAAGAAGTAATATATCTAATGGTTGGTATTATGTAATGTATGGCGACAATTTATCTGGATATGTACTTGCAGATTATATTAATGAGGTTAAATCAGAGGTTAAAGTTGTTAAAGGTGATGCAAGTGTTAGAATAGGGCCAAGTGAAAGCTATAAAAGTGTAGGGGAGCTCAAAAGAGATGAGATATTTTTATCTCTTGGAAAAGAGAGCAATGGCTGGTATAAGATTTTATATGATGGAATAAATGTATGTTATATTTCAGGCACATATGTAGATTCTTCAAATGGAGAAAACATAGCAAGTATTAATGTTACAAGTATTAATGTTACAAGTATTAATACTACGAGCATTGATACCACAAGTATTGATACTACAAGCGCAGATGTAACTGATTCTAATTCAACATACATAAATACTACATCGAGTGAAACTGGAGAAATTTTACCTCAAAGTATATCCACAGTTATTTCTTATGATTTAATGACAGGATATTATTTAAAATTACCAATTACTTTAACTCCATCAGATGTAACAAATAGAGATGTGACATTTACAAGTAATAATCCAGAGGTTGCAGGCATAGTAAATGGAGAAGTAAGTGCAAAATCTGAAGGAGTTGCAAAAATAACTGCAACTACAGTTAATGGTCTTTCCGCAGTTTGTATTATTAGAGTTTTTGATGATGGAGGAGAGAGCATAGGTGCAGTTGATAAAGCTGTGAGAAGAGCATATGATTATTTAGATTTATTTGGCGCAAACTCTAGTAATCCAGCAATACCTAATAATGGTGCGCTTAGAGTTTATTTAGATGAAGCTTATACTGATAATAAAAGGTATACAAATTGTGCTGAATTTGTTTGGTATTGCTATAGAGCAGCTGGGGTATTTTTAGAAGATAAAGCAGAAGATGTAGCTGAGGTTGAAACAATGGTATCAAATCCAGGAAGTAATTTTGAAAATTTAGGGTATTTAGATTCACAAGATTTAGAAGTTGGAGATGTTTTAACATGGCTTAGCTATTATGGCCAAGGCATGGGACATGCTGCTATATATGTTGGAGATAATTTTGTAATAGATATGAGCCCAAATGGAATTCAAAGAAGAACTATTGATATAGTTAATAGTGAGTCATATTCTAAACAACAACTTAATGTAATAAGATATTTAAAATAGAGGCTTAAGTGCCTCTATTTTAAGGTAAATCGTATAAAGATTTAAAAACATAACCTTTATTTTTCCAAGTCTTAATTTGCTCATCTAAAACATCTGTATTAGTCTTTGATACTGCATGTAGTAAGTAAATTCCACCAGGGTGAGTTCTTGAATTGAGCGTATTAACAGCTTTAGCATAACTTGGCTGATCATTAACATCCCAATCCACATAAGCAAAACTCCAAAAAATTGTCTTATATCCTAAATTTTGAGTCTCTGCAATTGATAATTCGCTGTATTTACCACTAGGAGGTCTAAAAAATTTATCTATTTCTTTACCTGTGACTTCTCTGAAAGCATCTTCACATCCTTTAATTTCATTTTCAACTCCATTTTTAGAAAGAGCCATTTCTGCCATAGAAGGATGAGATGTTGAGTGATTACCTACTATATGGCCTTCATTTGTCATTCTTAAAATCAATTTTTGATTTTCATTGATAAAAGGAGCTGTTACAAAAAAAGCAGCGTGAACATCATTTTCTCTTAAAATATCTAAAATTTTATTTGAATATCCGTTTTCATAGCCTTCGTCAAAGGTGAGATAAATTGTTTTTGTTGAAGTATCTCCTAAGTAATAAACAGAATTATATTTTTTATAAATATCGTCATCTGGAGGTCCTGAAGGGACTCCTTCAGGCATAACATTATACCACCAGCTCTTTTCTGATATGTCTAAATTTTTAGTGGATATCTTAGCAAAATTAAAGAATGTATTCTTTTCAATTTTATTGTTAATGGAATTTACAGATGAACTTAACGATATTTGTGGCATCTTATGTAATTTAACTGAAATTTTATTTCTATTTCTTGAGTATTTTATGTTATCAAATGAAATATTTGATATTTTTTTATGGTTAAAGTAGAACAAGAAAGTAAAAGAAAAAATTAATATATAAAAACCAACTAAAATTAATATATATTTTTTCATATTCACTCCTTCAAAAATATTGATTAAAATACAAAAATTTCATTTACGAAAAAGGAAATTTTTAAAATCAAACAGTAATCTGACCGCCATTTACTCCAATTGATTGCCCAGTTATTTCTTTAGAAAAGTCACTTGCTAAAAATAAAATGGTATTTGCAATATCCTCACAAGTTTGAGGTCTTTTTAAAGGCACTTGAGCTACTTGATTTTTCCAAGCTGTCTCTTGTGGAACTTTAAGGTCTTTTTTAAGGCCGTCTAATATGTTTTCCCACATCTCAGTTCTAACTACTCCAGGACACACACAGTTAGCTCTAATATTAAAATTTGCCATCTCTCTTGCTATGGATTGTGTTAGACCAACAACGCCAAATTTAGTTGCCGAATACCCTGATAATAAAGGCATTCCTTGTCTTCCAGTTAAAGATGAAACATTTATTATGTTACCTTGTCTTTTAGGATACATGAACTTTAAACCTGATTGACAACAATTAAATACACCTATTAAATTAATATCTATCATTCTTTTAAACTCTTCAAGCGTTGTGAGCATAAAGAATTTAGTATAATTAATTCCAGCGTTATTAACCATAATATCCAGTTTCCCTAATTGTTTAATAGTGTCATCAACCATTTTGTTAACTTCTTTAGAGTCTGCAACATTGCATTTAATGGCAATACTTTTAACTCCGAGAGATTTTATTTCTTCAGAGCAAGCTTTTACACTTTCATAATCAATATCTGATACTGCTATATCAGCTCCTGCTTCTGCAAGTTTAAGGGCAGCTGCCTTGCCAATTCCTTTTGCAGCACCTGTTACTGTTACTACTTTCCCTTTTAAATTGATTTCAACCATTAAAAGTCCTCCTAATATAATTTAACTGAATATTATTTTAAATCAAAAAAAATGTATATTACCATAAGTATCTCCTAAAAAAAATAATAAATAGCATAAGATTAAAAATTTGTAAATAAAATTTTATTTTTAAATTAAAATAATTAATAATTTTAATGGGAACCATAATAGAAATATTATAGAAATAAAGAATGTTTGAGGAAATAATGTTTATATAATGCTATATAAAATTCCATTTCCATAAAATTTAAGATAAAATTTTAGTAAGTTATTTAGGAGGGAACCAAATGAAATATGTTGATTTTCAAGATATAAAAATACCTGCCATAGCTCTTGGAACTTGGTCTTGGGGTACAGGTATTAATGGTGGAAATGCTATTTTTGGAAATAATTTTCAAAGCAATGATTTAAAGCCAGTTTATGATAAAGCAATTGCTAATGGATTTACATTGTGGGATACTGCTTATGTGTATGCTATGGGGAATTCTGAAAAAATACTTGGAAGTTTTATTAAAGACAATAAAGATATAATTATATCAACAAAATATACACCACTTGGCTTATTTGATTCTCCGGTTGAAAAGATACTAAAAAAGAGCCTTGAAAACCTTCAAAGGGAAAGCATAGATATTTACTGGATACATAGGCCATTAAATGTAAAAAAGTGGACAGCGCAGCTTATACCTCTTTTAAAAGAAAATAAAATAAAATACGCTGGTGTGTCAAATCACAATCTTGATGAAATAAAAGAAGCAAAGAGCATTTTAGAAAAGGAAGGTTTAAAACTTTCATGTGTTCAAAATCATTATAGCCTTTTATTTAGAGTAAGCGAAAGATCTGGTATACTTGATTTTTGTAAAAATAATAATATATCATTTTTTTCTTACATGACATTAGAACAAGGTGCATTAACAAGCAAATACAATGATAAAATGCCATTTAAACCTGGATCAAGACGGGCCACAGCTTTTACCCCAGATGTATTTAAAAAAATAGAAGGTTTAAAAAATATGTTAAAGCAAATTGCTGACAAATATAATGCAGATGAAGCACAAATTGCTATAGCTTGGGCAATGGCAAAGGGAACAATACCTATCATTGGAGTTACAAAAGAATCCCATATAAATGGTGTAAATGGAGCTTTAAATATAATTTTAGATGGTAATGATATAGCACAGCTTGAAAAAGCAGCAAGTGAAACTTGCGTTGAAATAAAAGGATCTTGGGAAAATGTAAAATAATAAAATCCCCATATAAATTAATTAATATTTTATATGGGGTGTAATTTAAGAAATTTTTCTAATTAAAATAGATAAATTTACTTCTCCTGATCTTAGGGATTTATTGAACACAGCATCACTTTCATCATCTATATTTCTAAGCGTAATAGTTACAGGAGTTTCTTCCTCAGGTATTAGAATTAACCCTTGAGAGCATAAAGTATTGCTATATGAGGTTGTGTTAGCACAGGTTTCTTCTATTTCATTGTCGTTTATATATAGCGCTAAATTTATATTTTTTTCTTCAGTTTGGGCAAAATATAATAAATCATACACGCCACTTTCATTGACTACAATAGAAGATGGTTCTTTAAACAATACTGCATCTGGTACTGAATTTATTATTGGTTTTTGATCAAATGATGCACTTGCACCAGGTTTTATGCTCTGCTTTCCTAAATTGTAAATATAGGCAAAAACACTCATAAAATCATAATCAGGCTCATCATCATCAATTTCATCATCATCAATTTCACCTTCATCATCAAGTTCATCATAATGTTTAAGATCCTGTCCTTGATTATAGTCATAATTAGATGAAATTGCATGTTGTTTATCGTTAATAGTTGGAAAATTTTTAAAATAATCAGTTTCAACTTTTATATTTTTATCATAATCTAACTCTAAGACATATGAATTGTTCTTATAAACTTTGCTTTCATATCTATTTTCATCCATGATTTTTTCTTCTTTAGGAATTTCTATTTCATTTTTAGATATAGGCGCATCTTCTTTTATAGGTGTTTTTTCCTCAATAACTTCTTTTACAATTTCTTTAATAATTTCTTCCTTAATTTCTTCTTCTTCATGGTATGATTCTTTAATATAAGGTTTTTTTACAAAATTTTCCTTTAATTTATTATCTAAATCAAACTTAGATATATTTTTGTTAATAATTAAAATTAAATCATCATATATTTTTAAGAATCTTTCAGATCGGTATATGCAATTACAATTTTCATCACAACATTTTTTGATTTTTAAAAGTTCTCTTTTAACATTTGATCTAAGTCTTTTGTTTTCACATAAATCAATAATATTAATTAAATGGGAATATATTTCTAAAAAATCATCTTTTAAAAAATCTTTATTTTTGCATGATTCTTTTATGGTCCTAACTTTGCTTAAAACGCATTTCTTGTATTTATAATTATAATCATATTCATCTTGTTCGGAACTGCTATTGTTTTTTGAAGTATGAGACAATTAAAGTCACCTCCCTAGATTTATGATATTTTATATTTATTTATTTGTTACTATCACTAGTTTAAATAGATCATAAAAATGGGATTTTGTGCAATAAAATTTTTTAAAAAATACTATTGACATTAACGTTACGTCAATATCTATACTAAATATTAAGAGGAGGGAATGTAAATGGAGTATACTATAAAATCTTTAGCAAATCTAGCAGGTATAAGCACAAGGACTCTTAGATATTATGATGAAATTGGCCTTTTAAAGCCTATTAGAGTGAATTCATCAGGATATAGGATATATGGTGAGCTTCAAGTGGATATCTTGCAGCAAATAATGTTTTATAAAGAAATGGAGCTTCCTCTTGAAGAAATAAGAGAAATCATCCACAATAAAAATTTTAATTTTGAAAGTGCCCTTATTTTCCACAGGGAAAGGCTCTTAGAAAAACAAGCAAAAATAGAAAAATTATTAATAAATGTTGATAAAACATTAAAATCAATTAAAGGAGATGTTAATATGACTGATAAAGAAAAATTCGAAGGTTTTAAAGAAAAGATGATTAAAGAAAATGAAGAAAAGTACGGAAAAGAAATAAGAGAAAAATATGGTGAAGATACCATAAGTAAATCTAATGCTAAGTTTAAAAATATGACTAAAGAGCAATGGGATGAAATTAATAAAGTAAATGAAGAGTTCTTTAAAATTGCTAAAATTGCCTTTGAGAAGGGTGATATAAACAGCGATGAAGCTAAAAAAATGGTGGAAACTCACAAAAAGTGGCTTTCGTATTTTAGCGATTATTGTGATGATGCTCACATTGGTGTAACACAGATGTATGTGGATGATGAAAGATTTGCAGCTTATTACGAGCCTATTGGTAAAGGTTCTAATGTATTTTTAAGGGATGCGACTAAGGCATATTATGGCAAATAGGAGAGATAAAAGCTCTCCTATTTACCTGTAATTAATAAATTGAAGCTCAATGCCAAAATCTTTTCCTTTTAAATGCGAGATTACAGTTTGAAGATCATCTTTTTTGGAACTTGACACTCTAATTTTATCATCTTGAATTTGAGCTACGGCTTTAAGCTTAAGAGACTTAATTTCAGCCATTACATCTTTGGTTTTTTCTTTTGATATGCCATTTTGAACTTTAATTTCTATTTTTTTATTACCTGAAAATGCACTTTCAATTTTATCATATTGAAGATTTTTTGGCGGAATATTTCTTTTAACCATTTTAGATTTTAAAATTTCAATAACTGCATTTATTTTAAAATCGTCTTCAGCTACTATTTTAATAGAATCTTTATCTAAAGTAATTTCAACATTACTTCCCTTAAAATCATATCTTTGAGAAATTTCTTTTTTTGTTTGGTTTATAGCATTATCTAATTCTTGCATATCAATTTGCGATACAATATCAAATGATGAATCCTTGGTAGCCATTTTAATCCCTCCTACAATAGTTTTTTTTATATATTATCATATTGTTTACTTATTTGCAAAATAAGGTTTATATAGATTCATAAACTGTTAGAGTTTTTTTTGCAGTGTTTTTCCATGTAAGTTTTTTTGTTAATATAAAGCCTTTTTCTATTAAATTTTCTCTAAGTGAATTATCATCAATTATTTTATTCATAGTCTCTAAAATATTATCCTCATCATAAGGGTTAAAATATAATGCAGAATCTTCTAAAACCTCAATAAGCGATGTGGCATTTGATGAAATTACAGGGGTACCACAGGCAATTGCTTCAACTGGAGGAAGTCCAAACCCCTCATAAAAAGATGGGTAACAGAGGCATATTGCACCATTATAAAAGTAAGGCATATATTCTAGAGGAATAAATCCAGGAAATAGCACATGATCTGAAATTTTTAATTCTAATACCCTTTGCCAAAGTGTAGGATAATAAAATGACTTGTTACCTGCAATAACAAGTTTAATATTTTTCTTAGATGTTTTTAAAAACTTTTCAAAGGAATTAATTAAAGCTAGTATATTTTTTCTTCTGCTAAGCCCTCCTACATAAAGAATATACTCATCTTCAATTCCATAATTATCTTTTAAAAATTTTCTTGTTATACATTTATCAATGGGACTATATATTTTTTCTGCTGCAAGTTTAGTTACAAACACAGTATCCTCTGGTATTTTAAAGTATTCTACAATATCTTTTTTTGAGTACTCAGAAACGGTTATTATGAATTTTGATTTTTTTACTACCTCTGGAAGTGTTTTTGTGAAAATTTCCAAGTATTTTGGATTGCATGTTTCAGGAATTTTAAAAGGTATAATATCATGCAAGGTTATTATTTGATTGTTTATTCCATCTAAAGGAAGGCCAATGCCATTTTGAGGTATATGATAGATGTCAACAGGATCATCAATCTTTATTTCTCCTGATAAGCATTTTTCCCAAAAATTCATTTCTTCATTTTTAGCTAAAGGATAAAAAGTAAATTTGTCATTTGAATTTACCCATTTTTCATTTTCTGGTATTAAAATAAAGTAATTATTAATAGAGTCAATTAAAGATAAATTTTCGATTAATTCATAAGTGTAATTACCAATTCCAGTGCCTCGATACCAAAAAGCTGGTCTTCCATCGATTATTATGAACATATTATCACCTGAAAATATTTATCATAACTATATTTATAACTTTTTATATAAAAAAATGATTTAAATTAATAATATTTTTCTTATTCTATTTTTTTACAAGGATAAGAAACTTAAAGCTAAAAAAAATTAAAATTGATATAATATAAAGTAAAATTATAAATACTAGAAGGTATGTGATATTTTGACAAACAAGTTGCCTAAAACTAAACTAATACCTGTTAAGCTTATTAATTCAAATTCAAATTATATAGCATATATTTCTATTTGTGACTTTACAAATTTTGATGATAGTTATAAGGAATTAGATAAATTTCTTCATGATGATGAATTAGAATATTATAAAAAATTAACATTTGAAAAAAGGATAAAAAGTTATTTGATTGGAAGATATACAGCTAAAATAGCAATATCAGCTTATTTAAAAGAAAATGATTTAAGAAAGATATCTATTTCAAGTGGCATATTTAATCATCCTATAGTGACAAATGAATTAATGAAAAGCGTTCAAGTTAGCATAAGCCATTCAAAACAGATAGCTTCAGCAATTAGCTTTAATGAAAAATGCCCTATGGGAATAGATAGTGAGTTTATTCGCAGTGATAATTTAAAGGCTATAGAAAGATATACTAAAGAAAGTGAAATAAATATAATTAAAAATAATTCTATGGAGCATAAAGAAGGCTTATATTTGTTATGGACTGCAAAGGAGGCTTTATCAAAAGCTCTCAGAATAGGCTTTCTTTCTCCTATTTCACTATTTGAAATAAGCGAAATAAAAATTTTAGATTCATTTTTTATATGTAATTATAAAAATTTTCCTATGTTTTCTTCTATTTCAATTATTAAATATGGATTTATGAATACAATAACATATCCAAATAAGTTAGATATAAAAGGTATCTTAAATTAACTTTATAAATTTATGCTCAAATTTGTTTTTTATTCTATGACTCTTCATAAAAAAAAATGTATTTTCATATAAATTATAAGGAGGTGAATAAAAATGATGAGAGAGTTTGAAATAGAGAGGCAATTTGGAATAAAGATTGAGTCTTTGAAACCAAACAAAGGTGTATATTTTTTAAAAACAAATGTTGGCAATAAATGCTTGAAAAAAATAAATTATGGTGTTCAAAAGCTTATGTTTGTATATGGTGCTAAGGAATACTTAATTGCCAATGGGTTTAAGAATGTTGATAAATACGATTTAAATACTGAAGGGCTACCTTATGCTCTAGTAAATGAAGACATTTATACTCTTTCAGAGTGGATTGAAGGTAGAGAACTAGATTATACAAGTAAAGAAGAGCTTAGAATTGCATCTATGAATTTAGCGCATCTTCACAATGCATCTAAAGGATATGAACCTCCAGAGAACTCTAAATTAAAAACTGATTTAGGAAGATGGACATATCTTATGCAAAAGAGAATTAATTCATTTGAAAAGATGAAGGATATGGCTAGAAAGAGAAGTGTTAAAACACAGTTTGATTTTGGGTATACAAAAAGCGTTTCTTTTTTTACCGAGCTTGGAAAAAGAGCAATAAGGGTATTAGCTGAATCAAGATATGATGATATTTGCAAGAGAACTGAGGAAGAAAAATTATTCTGTCACCATGATTATACTCACCATAATATTATTATAGATAATAATAATAATTATAATATAATAGATTTTGATTACTGTAAAAGGGAAGTAAGGGTATACGATATTTCTTCATTTATAATAAAAATTTGTAAAAGAATGGATTGGGATATAGAATATGCAAATATAATTATTGATGCTTACAATGAGGTAAACAATTTAAAAGAAGAAGAATATAAAGTTTTATTTGCTTTTCTTTTATTTCCTCAAAGATTTTGGAGGCTTTCAAATAGATATTATTATAATGAAGTTAATTGGTCGCAGGTAACCTATGCCAATAAATTAAATGCTCTTAATGAAGAAGGACCTAAATATATAGAATTTATAGAAAAGTTTAAAGAAATTTACAACCAAATTGGTTAGGTAGCATATGATAATGGTGTAGTTATTCTAGGAGTATTATCATTGAAAATAGGAGATATTGTAACAAGAGAGTCTTATAACAGGGACATTGCATTTAAGATCGTTGACATTATTGATTCAAATAAAGGCAAAATTTACAAGTTAAAAGGTATAAGCATCCGCATTTTAGCTGATGCTAAAGAAGATGATTTAGTAGCTATCGATATTGGTACTAAGGGTAAAACTGACGAAATATTTACAAAAAAAGTTCAAAGTTCTATGAAGAAAATAATAAATGATAGAGGGAGAAAAGACGGTTATAGGTCACAAGGAAGTAGACTAGCACCTATGATGATAACCACTCAAAATGTTGATGACAAAATTTTATTTCAAAATAAAGAGCTTTTTTTTGGAAAGCCTGGTAGAGTGCTTCATTTAGATGGTGACAGTGAATATCTGGAAAATTGTTTAAAAGCTTATAAAAATTTAAGCATAGAAGTCGATGGCTTTGCTTACCCAGAAAAAGACCATGCAACTATTGTAGTTGATCTTGTAAAAAAATACAGACCTGATATTGTTGTTTTAACCGGACATGATGGAATTATTAAAGATGCTAAAGATTATACAAATATAGAGAATTATAAGAATTCTAAGTACTTTGTTGAAAGTGTTAAAAAACTCCGTGAATTTGAATCAGGATATGATGATCTAATAATATTTGCAGGAGCATGCCAAAGCTACTATGAAGCTATACTTTCTGCAGGGGCAAATTTCTCATCAAGCCCTAATAGAGTGCTTATTCATTGCTTTGATCCAGTATTTCTAGCAGAGAAAATAGCATATACAAGCATTGAAAAGGTATTATCTATTGAAGAAGCGTTAGAAAATTCTATTACAGGCACAAAGGGGATTGGAGGACTTCAAACTCGAGGTAAATTTAGGCAAGGATTCCCTAAATCTTTATATTTATAGGAAAAGTTATAAATGAATTTTAGAATAAATCAGTTCTATAGGATGGATAATATATAATTATCTATTCTATAGGATTTTTTTATTTTAATATGAATATTGTAATTTATTAAATAGTAATATACAATTTAATAAGAAATTAGTTTTATTTTATAGCTTTCTATTTTGCCTGATTCAAAATTATAAATGATATGTGTTTTAATTATTAATAATTTTTTTGTTGAAAGGCGGTAATTTCATGTTAAAATCAAATAAAATTCTAGGGAAATGGGATTTTATATTTTTATTAGGCGAATCTGGCGCTGGAAAAGGAACTTTGGTAAAAAATATAAAAAAGTATTGGCTTCCAGATTTAAAATCGAATAGTATGGGAGATATTTTCCGTGAAAAGGCTAAAATAGATAGCGAAGTAAAAAGATTAACTGATGATGGTATATTAGTAAATGATTCCATAGTTTTTGAACTGTTCCATGATTTTGCAACAAATAATCATCCAGCACTAATAGACGGGTTTCCTAGAAATAGGCAGCAAGCATTAGATTCAATAAAGTTTATTAAAGAAAAAGACTGGAGAGTACTTGTAATTGATGTGTCTTGTGATATAGAAGTGATTATCGAAAGACTATTGTCAAGAGGGCGATCAGACGACAAATTGTCAATAATGTATAAACGAAATTTAGATCATAAAACACTTCATCCCATGGTTATGGAAGAGATCAACAATAGGCGTGATCTATTTGATATAGTTCGTTTAAATGGAAATACTTCCTCAGATATAACATTTACAAACTTTATATTAGCTGTGTTTAGATTAGTAGATATGTTATATTTATACGATTTTAATAACAGCATACCAGAATTTAAAGTAGAAGAAAACGAAACCACCATAAATCCAGCTATGAATAGGTTTATATGTAATATGTTAAGAAAATTACAAGAAAGCATAAATGAATAAATAAATAAATATAAATTTTAGTAATCGTTAAAAATAGCTAAAATATATGTTTCACTATATTGACAACTATCAGCAGGTAGTATAACATGTTATTAGTTAGATTTCTTTCTAAAAAACATCATTTAATGAATAAAATGTTATTTTTTAGTGTTTTTATGTTTTATTAAAACCATTTATAATTTAGATTTTTAGAAAACTTTAACTTTACATGTTATTTACATTTAATAAATGCTTATTACAATATTTTGCATATTTCTTATTATCTGATATTTTTAAAAATTGCTCATTCTATTACAAAGTTATGTTCGCATTATGTTATTTAGGAAGATCTAATACTATATAGAGAATAACTAGAAAGGGATAATATTTATGAATGACAACCAATTAGTTACACAATCATATGTTCTATTGGACAACACAAAAGAATTTATACTAGAATATTATTTATTCTCAGAGCATGATTTGAATGGTATTAGAAAGTATGGCCTTACAGTTAAAGAGAAGTATGAAGATTATATAACTTCAGAGTCAACTGTTGTATGTGAAAATGAAGACACTGTTTTAAAATTAATACATTGTTTTGCGAAAAATTTTGTATTTCCATATTCAATTGGAGAAATTATTAACGATTTAAAGCAAGTGAATTTTTACATATAATAAGATTTATATCATAATATATTAATATATTTATGTATAAATTGTCAAATAATCAAAAAAATAAATCTATATAATTACATTTTTTTATCAATAATCTATAATATTACTGTTTACATGTAGAATGTTTAATTAATTTTAACTTAAAATTTATAAAAATTTATTTATATTATATATTGATAAAAAACCAATTATGTCATACAATTATTATAATAACTATTATTTTATAAAATAATAGTTATTTTTTTTGAATTAATTAAATAATAATATTCTCGTAAATCGTTAACTACTTTCAAAGAATTGTTTGGTTTAAATAAGTATTTATTTTAATGCTTATAAATGCTTATATATGAAAGGATGAAAATATTATAATGGAAGCTTTATCAACAAAAACTAAGATCTGCAATGCATCAATTGATTTATTTTCGCAAAAAGGATATTATAAATGTGGTATAAGAGAAATTGCTTCAGCAGCAAATATTAGATCATCCAGTATTTACAATCATTTTTCTTCAAAAGATGAGATATTACAAGAAATATTTTTAATTTTTGAAGAAGAGTATAAAAAATATAGAACGCCAGTTGATGAGATTATAGAAATGGCTAAGACAAAACCTTTATATGAAGTATTTCAAAAAATCTTTTATACATTTGGTACTAATGAAGAATATAACCGTATAGTAAGGATGGCAAAAATAGTTACATCAATGCAATATGAAAGTAAAACTGCTGCAAAGCTTTATAATGAAGTTTTTATTAATGAGCCTATTCAATATATATCTGATATAGCAAAGGGTTTAATGGAAATCAACAAAATAAAAGAGCTAAATTATTTTTATATAGGTTATATGATGAGTTCGTTTGCTTTTATGATGCATCAAGATGAATATATTAACTCATATAGCATGGAAGAAGCTTATGAGAAATTTGAACCAATGAAAGAATATGTTTTAAAAATTTGGGAAAACATTATAGCTTTGTAAAGAGCAAAAAGAGTATTATCTATCATTAAATAATACTCTTTAATTTTTATTTACTTCTAATATATGGTTTTCCATTAGCTGCTGGTGGAACGGATTTTCCTACAAGACCTGCCAGTGCAACCATGGTTAATAGATATGGAAGTGCAATTAAAAATTGATATGGTATTGGTGAACCTAAAGCTTGAAGCCTTAATTGAAGTGCATCTGCAAAGCCAAAGAATATACATGCTGCAACTACTCCACCAGGTTTCCATTTTCCGAATATTACAGCAGCTAAAGCTATAAATCCACGACCTGCTACCATTCCAGAAAGAAATTTATCCATATATGCAATAGATAAATAAGCTCCTCCCATGCCAACAAAAGCAGCACCAACAAGAGCCGCTAAATATCTAATTTTAATTGGATTAATCCCTAAAGTATCTGCTGCCTTTGGATTTTCACCAACAGATCTAAGTTTTAAGCCTAAACTTGTATGAAATAAGAATATATATACTAAAATTACAAGCACTATTAAAAGATATACCAATATGGTATGACCAAAAAAAGCGTTTAATATTGGGTGAGACTTTAGAAAACTTCCGCCAATAGGTTTAAATCCATTAACTGCAATTGGATCTCCAGTTACATCAAATATCGAATTATACACTAAACCAGCAATACCGAGAGAAAGAATGTTTAAAACCATTCCATTTACAATTTGATTGCCAGCAAGTGTTATTGTTGCAAAAGCATAAAGTGAATTAAGTGCCACTGCTGCAAGCGCTCCACATAAAAGGCCTATCCAAGGACTATTAGTAAAGTAAACTCCTAAAAATGCTCCAAATGCCCCAATTAGCATAAGGCCTTCAAGCCCAATATTAACAAGGCCAGATCTTTGAGAAATTGTTTCACCAATAGAGGCATAAATAAGTGGTACGCTAAGTCTAATTGTGGATACAATAAGCCCTAATATAAAACCTTGAGTTAAAATAGATCCCATTAATTCTTCGCCCCTTTTTGTGATAATGAATTTTGTTTTTTACTAAAAAGTTTAATATTTCCTTTATTTAAATTTTGCCATGCAATAGCAGCTAATACAAAGAATATTACAAGACCTTGAATGATATCTACTAAAGATGTAGCAATACCAACAGATCTTTGCATTGTATTTGCTCCAGTTCTTAAAATTCCAAAGAAAAATGCTGAAAAAACAACACCTATAGGGTGAAGCCCAGAAATTAATGCAATGGCAATTCCATCAAAACCATACCCTGAAGAGAATCCATCCATAAGTCTATGTTGAATTCCAAGAATTTCACATGCTCCACCAAGACCTGCAAGTCCTCCAGAAATAGCAAGAGCTAAAGCATAATTAAGAGGAACTCGTATTCCTGCGTATTCTGCAGCATTGTTATTGAGTCCAACAACTCTCATCCTAAATCCATTAGATGTCCAAAATATATAATAATAAACTATGCCTACTATAATTAAAGCCAGTATTAATCCAGTGTGTACTCTTGTTCCAGGCCAAATTCTAGTAAGGGAATATGCTTTTTCTAACATATCAGTTTGAGGGAACTCACCATTTGTTTCCTTTAGAGGTCCCTTAACAGCATAGCTAACTACTTGTATTGCAATATAATTCATTAGTATGGTATTAATTGTTTCATTTAGACCCCTTTTAGCTTTAAGTATACCAGGGATTCCACCCCATATTGCTCCTAAAATAAATGCTGATAATATTGAACCACCTATAGCAACTAAATGAGGAGCTCCTTTAAAGGTGAGAGCAAACCAAGTAGCTCCTAAAGCACCCATCATAAACTGGCCTTCAGCCCCAATGTTAAACACGCTGCATCTGTAAGCAAAGGTAACAGCAAGCCCTGTAAAAATTAAAGGAATGGTTTTTATAATTGTTTCTCCAATGCTACCTTTATTGCCAAGAGAACCTCGTATTAATTCTGAATATGCTAAAAGAGGGTTTTTTCCCTGCATAACAATAAGAATAGCGCCAATTAGAAATGCAATGAGTATTGATAATACTGGGATTGCTAGTTTAGATATATCTCTAGTTTTTTTGGCCACTTTCTTCACCTTCTTTCAATTTGGATCCTGCAATCATCATTCCAATTTTTTCTAGTTCAAATTCTGAAGATTTTAATACACCCATTATTTTTCCTTCGTAAATACAAGCAATTCTATCGGAAAGCCTTAATACTTCATCTAAATCGCTTGATATTAAAACAATTGAAGTGCCTTTATCACGAGCATCAATAATTTGATGGTGTACAAAATTTGTTGCACCTATATCTACACCACGGCTTGGATGTACTGCAACTAATAAATCTATATCTTCAAAAAGTTCTCTTGCAATAATGACCTTTTGTTGATTTCCTCCTGATAAGTCCTTAACTAAACATTCCTGTCCCGAGCATCTTATATCATATTGTTCTACCATTTCAATTGCATGCTTATCCATATTTTTTGGCATGAGTTTCCATCCGCTAAAAATAGAATAAGGAGTTCTATCAATATTTTTTAACACTAAATTGTCAATTAATGAAAGATCTCCAACTAAACCCATTAAGTTTCTATCTTCAGGAATATGTGCTACGCCATTTTGGATAAATGCCTTAGCATTTTTACCTGTGTAATTTTTGTTTAATATATTAATAGTTCCTTCTTGAGGGACTAAAATTCCTGTTATAACTTTTGCAAGCTCTGATTGTCCATTTCCATCAACACCTGCAATACCAAAAATTTCTCCTTTACCTACAGAAAAAGAAATATTGTCTAAGATTTTTCTTTTATCTTTATTGTAATAAGATATTTTATCTAACGATAGTACTACTTCTTTGATTTTTTCAACCTTTTCAAATGGTGATAAATCTACTTTTTTTCCTACCATCATTTCAGCAAGCTCTTCAGCAGTGGTATTTTTTATATCAACTGTGGATATTTTTTTTCCACGCCTTAAAATAGTCACTCTGTCACTAATTTCCATGACTTCCTTCATTTTATGGCTAATAAATATAACAGAAATGCCTTCCTTTGTTAAATTTTTAATTAATTTAAATATGTTTTTACTTTCTTCAGGAGTCAAAACAGCAGTAGGCTCATCTAAGACCAAAATCTTTGCACCTCTATAAAGTGCTTTAAAAATCTCAAGGCGCTGCTGCTCACCTATGGAAAGTTCGCTTACTAGTTTTTTTGGTTTTATATCAAAATTATATTTATTTGACAATTTAGTTATTTCATTAATAGCGTTATTTTTTTGAAGCCACGGTTCCTTTGAAGATTTTAAACCTAAAATAATGTTTTCAACAACTGTCATAGCAGGTATTAACATAAAATGCTGATATACCATACCAATTCCAAGTTCAATAGCTTTATTAGGAGATGTAATTTCGGCTTTTTTACCAAATAAATTAATAGTTCCCTCATCAGCTTGATATAATCCAGCTAATACACTCATAAGTGTGCTTTTACCTGCTCCATTTTCTCCTAGTAAAGTATGGACTTCGCCTTTTCTTAAGGAAAAGTCTACATGATCATTTGCAATAAGACCAGGAAAGCTTTTAACTATACCTTTCATTTCAAGAACATTTTCCACACTAATTCCTCCTAAAATATTTCCCGAAAAGCTTAAGCTAATCGGGAAGTAAAAATTACTACTTAATCTTTAATTGTCCAGTTTTTATATCATCTTGTAATTTTAAGATTTTATCTTGAATATCTTGTGGAACTTCTTTTCCAAATCTGCCCATTTTATGAACTCCATTTGAGAGAGTTCCATAGAATTTTTCACCTTTAAATGTGTTGGTTGCAACTTGATCTGCTGCAATCATTATTAGATCTGGAGTAGATAATATAGCACTGCATATAACTGTGCCAGGGGCTTCATCTAGCTTATCATTTGGTTGTCCAATAAAATATTTTCCATTCTCTTTAGCTCCATCCATTACACCTGTATCAACTGCACTTCCAATGGAATAAAGGATATCTACGTTATTAGTTGAGATCATTGTATTTGCTAATTCTTTTCCTTTTGCCATATCGCTAAAGGAGTCAGCCATTGCATCATAAACTTTAACGCTTGGATCTGTAGCTGCAACACCAGCTTTAAATCCTGCTTTCCCATCTTGAACTGGGAATATTTCTTTTCCACCAACAAATCCAACAGATTTTGTCTTAGTCATATATGCTGCAAGTGCTCCAGAAATATAACAAACAGTATAATTATCAAAATTTAAACTTGCTAAGTTTTCCCCAACATGTGAACCATTTATAACAGCGAATTTTATATCAGGAAAGTCAGGAGCTACTGCTGCTGCAGCATCAGAGTACTGTGAACCATTGCCAAGTATAAGCGAAAATCCGTTATTTGCATAATCTCTGAAAACTGATTCAAAGTCGGACTGTTTAACGTTTTCAGAAACTGCAATTTCACAACCATATTTTGCTTTAGCTTGTTCTAATCCTTTCCAGGCATTTGCATTAAATCCTCCATCGGCTACAGGTGAATCGATAACTAAAGCTATTTTTTTAAGAGGAGTGTCTGTAGTCGCTCCAGCAGCATTGCTAGAAGTTGTCGCAGAATCATTGGAATTAGGCTGATTTGATGGGCTAGAACAGGAAATCATTGGCACAAACATGGATAATGCCAGTAAAATTGATAAAGCTTTTACTTTTTTCATTAAAAAACCCCCAAAAATTTTAAATTATGTGGTGTTAAATCAATATTAAATATTGTAATATTAATTTTAATATACAATGATTAGGGAATAAAATCAATATATTTTTATTAGTCTAACTAAATTTTTTTTAGTTTAAAAATTAATTATTATAAGGAGGAGATGCAATGAATAAATTAAAACATGTAGAATATTTAAAAGGATAAAAGATATAAAAGTAATTGGGCCATTTCTGGATCTTTAAGAAGAAATTTTCGATGTATATTTAAATTTTTGGAATAAATAAACAAAAATATAGTAATTGAAGTATTAAAATAGCGTTTTGTGCAATCTAATTGTAATTAATTATTTTTTTGTGATATAATGGTATTCTTGTTTGATACAAATTGTTAATATAATAAGGGGTTATTTTCATGAGGAAAAAGGTGCATTATTTTAAGTTATTAATAATATTTTTATTATCAATTTTCATCTTTTCATCTTGTGAATTTCCATATGTTGACTTCTATAATACGTTTAAAAACAAAGGTGTTAATTTTGATAATTTTCTTATAATAAACGATAAGATGAATTTTAGAAAAATTAAAAATGGTCTAAAAGTAAAACCTTTAGAGAGTAATTATGGAGATTTAACTACCTTTTCATTTGTAGATAATTATAATTCAATTAGCTTAGTTTTAGATAAAAAAAATAATTTATATTCAAAATCATATGAAAATAATGAGCCTCTTAATTTTACATCCTCTTATGATAGTTTTAGATTTTTAAGGCAGGATATGACTTTGTCAGAGGTCAAAGATACATTAGGCTCAGAAGGAACCCTAACAAAAAAGGTTTATAAGGATTATAACAATGAAAAGGTTGGAACAACTTATCTTTGGGGAATTAGCGATACAGGTAAAACTATTAAGTGCGCTTTTAATAATGATGACAAAATATACAATGCAAATTATTATGATGCTATTAATGAAGAGATAGGTGATGACAATCCAGTTTTTATTTCAAATGGCTATGAAAAATTAAATGACATACCACTTGGTTCTACAATTAGTGAAGCTGAATTGATTTTAGGATCTAAAGCTTTTTTGTATAGCATGGGAAATTTAAATAAAGATACATCATCTAGTTATTATAAATTTAAAGCTAGAGGCTCTTCTTCAAATGTTTTTGACATTGATATTTCAACTGATGATAGAGGAAAGATAACTAAAAAAGTGCTATATTTTGGCCAAAATTTTAAATTTAATACCACAGCAAAGAATTTGTTAGCTTATGCTGATAGTGTTAAGGAAGGCATGACTTATAACGAAGTAAAAGATTTAATGGGCGGAGATGGGCTTTTATATTTGTCTGAAACTTTATCTCAACTTAAATTTGATTTAGTTCAACCTCAATTGTTGATGCAATATGTTAGTTCAATTAAGAATCCATCTGTTCGTTGTAATGATTTAACTGGATATGAAAATGATTATAATGGTTATGTTGAAAATTATGATTGGTATAGAAGTAATTTTCAAATAGATGTTAAATTTGTAAATGGAAAAGTGGTTTCTGTTGCAAATAGCCATGTGTTTAACAATGGTTATTATGATAATGAATATTTAAGCAACAATGGTAAAGGCAGCCTTGCTGAAAGTATGCAAATTGATGATACTATTAAACAAACTGCCATATCATTAACTTCAAATTTAGAAACTGACAGGGATAAGGTATATGCTATATATGATTTTGTTAAAAACCATATAACATATGATTATAGCATTTTTAGCGATTATAAAGCTCCTGCTAATTACCCTGAAGGTTCTATTCCTGGAGCTAAATTTGGATATTATATGGGTAGAGGAGTGTGCTTTGAATATTCTTGCTTGTTTGGTGCAATGCTTCTTGAAGTTGGAATTTATACAAGACTTATGGATAACAGCGATAATGCAAATGGAAGCCATATGTGGAATCAATTTTATGATTCTGATACAAATACTTGGATACCAGTAGATTGTACATGGAGTATTTTTGATTTTAATGAAGAAGATATAGAATATCATCGTGGACCAAATATTATAATAGAATATTCGAATTTTAAGTAAAAATTTGACTAAATTTATAAAGAAGCATGTGAAGTTACAATGCTTCTTTTTTTAAAAATTAACAAATTAAGGATAAATAAGGATTAGTGTAAAATAATATTGCTAGAGGGTTTTGTAGAGATTGATATGTTTTTAACTGATATTGCATAGTTCTATACGCAGGTTTATAATAAATTGCGATAATTATAACTTAATAATATAATCAATTGAAAAGTAATTTGAAAGGAAGTTTAATAATGCTGGTAATTTTAGCACTTTTAATTTTTCCGCTAATTGTGGGAGGAATATTAATTTTTACCAGAGGGCAAAAGCCTTTTGCGTTTATAATTCGCATAAGCTCTATATGTATAATTGCCCTATCTATTGCTTTAATTATACAAAATTTTGGCACTATTTTTACATTTAATTTATCACAGTATGGATTTATTAAGTATCTAACTTTAACTGTTGAAATTTTTATTTCTATATATATCATTTATACAGGAATAAAAAATAAGGCTTATTTTGTAACTATTTTTTCTATAATACAAATAGCTGTTTTAATGTGGTTTGAGTTTTTAGGAGCTCATGAAATTACTATATCTGATGGTATTTATATTGATAGGCTTTCGCTTCTTATGATTGGAATTATCGGTATAATTGGAAGTCTAATATGCATATATGCTGTTGAGTATATGAAAGACTATCATCATCACCATCCTGAATTTAAAGATAGAAGGCCAATGTTTTATTCTGTATTGTTTATATTTTTATCAGCAATGTTTGGTCTTGTTATTTCTAATGACATGAGCTTAATGCTCTTTTTCTGGGAAATAACATCATTTTGCTCTTTCTTATTAATAGGATATACAAAGACAAGTGAATCTACTAAAAATTCATTTTTAGCGCTTACTATTAATGTTGGCGGTGGCCTTTGTTTTTTAATAGGAATTGTAATACTTGCTGCAAATTATAATGTTATGGATTTTAATAGCATGCTTACTATTAATCAAAATCAGCATACAGCTCTCATGGAAGTTGCCATATTTTTAATAGCAATGGCAGGACTTACAAAATCCGCTCAAATGCCTTTTTCTAAGTGGCTTTTAGGTGCTATGGTGGCTCCTACACCTACATCTGCTATGTTACATTCATCAACAATGGTTAAAGCAGGTGTTTATTTAATAATTAGATTAGCTCCAATGCTTGGAAGAACTCCTACTGGTGTAACTGTTACTTTAATTGGAGGAATAACATTTTTTGTAGCAGCCATGATGGCAGTATCTCAAAGCGATGCTAAAAAGATACTTGCTTATTCTACAATATCAAATTTAGGATTAATAGTAGCATGTGCTGGAATAGATACTGCAGAAGCTCTATGGGCAGCTATTATGCTTATAGTATTTCATGCAATTGCAAAATCTTTGTTATTTTTATCTGTGGGATCTACAGAGCATCAAATTGGAAGTAGAAATGTGGAAGATATGGATGGACTTTTTAAAATATCCTATGCCCTTACTATGTTTTTGATAATAGGAATTGCAGGGATGTTTGTAGCACCATTTGGAATGCTCATTTCAAAATGGGCTGCAATGAAAGCATTTTTAGATTCAGGAAATATTGTAATAATTTTATTTGTAGCGTATGGAAGTACAATTACACTATTCTTTTGGACAAAATGGATGGGAAAATTAATTGCAAATGCTCATAGAACAAATACATCTGATTATATTATGAGAATAGATGAAAAAATAAGCTTATATTCATTAGCAGCTATGGTAATAATAGTGTGTGCAATACACCCTCTTATATCTAAAAATTTTGTTATAGCCTATATTGATAGCAATATGCACATAAACTTTACTTCGCCAATTGATAGAATTGATACAACAATAATCATTTTAATGCTGCTTATTCTTTTTATATTGCCAATAGTTTTAGTGCCATTATATAGACACTATAAAGTTAAAGAGACATCTGTGTATTTATCAGGACAAAATACAGGGGATAATGAGAGCTTTTATGGAAGCATGGGAGATGTGCGCCAAATGGAGCTTAAAAATTGGTATATGGAAAAATATTTTGGAAACCATAGAGTAAATCAAGTTGCACTATGGCTTTGTATAATTATTTTAACTATAGGCTTTGGCATTTCTATGGGAGGTATCTTGTGATTATGGAAATTGGTTTAAATATTTTAAAGATAATATTAATAATTATAGTTGCTCCACTGTTAGGAGGAACTTTAACTGGCCTTGATAGAGTAATCTCAGCTAAGATGCAAAAAAGAAAAGGTCCTCCACTTTTTCAACCTTTTTATGATGTTATGAAATTAAGACAAAAACAATCTACAACTGTTAACTATGCCACAAGGTTTTATGTAACACTTTCACTGTGCTTTAGTGCGCTTACAGTGGTGCTTTTTTGCATGGGAGTAGATTTTTTATTGTGCATTTTTTCATTTACTTTATCATGTATTTTTTTTGTAATAAGCGGATACTCATCTTATTCACCCTATAGTTTCATAGGAACAGAAAGGGAATTAATTCAAGTAATGTGTTATGAGCCTATGGTTTTAATGACGGCATTTGGCTTTTATATAGTAACAGGCACTTTTAATGTTGCTGCAAATTTTGCATTAGACATGCCAGCAATAGTAAAGCTTCCACTTATTTTCGTAGGTTTTAGTTATATTATAACTATAAAATTAAGGAAATCACCATTTGATTTAAGCATGTCTCATCATGGACATCAAGAAATTGTAAAAGGCATAACTACAGAATTAACAGGGATTTGCCTTGCAATGGTAGAGGTAAGCCATTGGTATGAAACTGTTTTTGCCCTTGGAATTATTTATATTTTCTTTGTATATGCATCATCATTTAGTTGGATTTTAGCATTATTTATTGCTTTTATTTTATTCTTTTTAGAAATAGTAATAGATAATTCTTTTGCAAGGGTAAAGTGGAAAACTGCTTTAGGTTATAGTTGGCTTATAACAGCCATATGTGGTGGAGTAAATCTCTTTGTGCTGATGATGGTAAAATGAGGTGAGTAAAATGAATTTTGGAAAAAAATCTCCTTGGATAATTCACTATGATGGATCAAGCTGTAATGGCTGCGATATTGAAGTATTAGCTTGTCTTACGCCTTTATATGATATTGAAAGATTTGGAGCAATTAATACTGGAAATCCTAAACATGCAGATATTTTGCTTATTACTGGAAGCATAAATGAACAAAATATACCTGTAGTTAAACAAATTTACGAGCAAATGCCAAGCCCTAAAGTAGTTGTTGCAGTGGGAATTTGTGCAGCAACTGGAGGGATATTTAGAGAGTGTTATAATATAATCGGCGGCGTTGATAAAATAATACCTGTTGATGTTTATGTGCCAGGATGTGCTGCTAGGCCTGAATCTATTATTGCAGGTGTTGCAGAAGCAATTGAACTATTAAAATAAAAGTAGGTGAAAATATGGAATATTCGCAAGTATTTGAAGAGGTTTTGAAAAATGAGCTTTTAAATAAGCTTTTTGATATGGCAAAAAGAGGTTATAGACTTGCTCAAGTTTCTGCAAATGCTAAAGATAAGTTTGAAATAATCTATAGCTTATCTAAGGATTATGATTTGGTTAATTTAAAAGTTTTACTAGACAAAGAAGAAGAAATAGAAAGTGTAAGTGGAATATTTAAATACGCTTATCTTTATGAAAATGAAATGAAAGATTTATTTGGTGTAAAGGTAGTACATTTAAATATTGATTTTAAAGGTAATTTGTATAAAACATCCATTAAAACACCTTTTAACACTGATACTAATATAGAAAAGGAGTAGTTATCTATGGGAAAGAGAACAATTATACCCTTTGGACCTCAACATCCAGTTTTGCCTGAGCCAATTCATTTAGACCTTGTTCTTGAAGATGAGGTAGTAGTTGAAGCTATTCCTTCTATTGGATTTATTCACAGGGGCCTTGAAAAGCTTGTTTGTAAAAAGGATTTTATAGAATATGTATATGTTGCTGAAAGAATATGTGGAATTTGCAGCTTTATGCATGGCATGGGTTATTGCATGGCCATTGAAAATGTAATGCAAATTAAATTGCCTGATAGAGCAGAATTTTTAAGAACCATTTGGTGTGAATTCTCAAGGACTCATAGTCATTTGATGTGGCTTGGACTTCTTGCAGATGCCATTGGCTTTGAAAGCTTATTTATGCATGCATGGAGGCTTAGAGAAGAAGTTTTAGATATATTTGATATGACTACAGGAGGAAGGGTAATATTTTCTGTATGTAAAATTGGCGGTGTTAGGAAAGACATAGATTCAGAAAAGCTTAAAAAGATAAAGGACATTGTTTTAAAATTAGAAGATGAAGTTAAAGAAATGTCTAAGGTATTTTTAAATGATTCTTCAATAATATCAAGATTAAAGGGAATAGGAGTTTTGTCAAAACAAGATGCTATAGATCTTGGAACTGTTGGACCTATGGCAAGAGCAAGCGGAATAAAAATAGACATGAGGACTTTAGGGTATGCTGCATATCCACATGTTAAATTTGAAATACCAACAGAAGATGAAGGAGATTGTTTTGCAAGGCTTAAGGTTAGAATAAGAGAAGTTTTTGAGGCATTTAATATTATAAAGCAGTGCATAGATTTAATGCCGCAGGATACAGCCATTGATACTCCTTTTAAGGGAAATCCAAATGGAGAATTTTTTGCAAGGCTTGAGCAGCCAAGAGGAGAAGTTTTTTATTATACTAAGGGAAATGGAACTAAATTTTTAGATAGAATGAGAGTGAGAACTCCTACATTTGCAAATGTACCTGCACTTATAGAAACTTTAAAGGGATCAGATTTAGCAGATGTTCCTGTTTTAGTACTTACAATTGATCCATGCATTAGCTGCTGTGAACGTTAAATAGGAGATAATAAAATGGCATTATTTTCAAATATAAAGATAATTTTAAGGGATATGTTTCAAAAGCAAGCTACTCTTGAATATGAAAAAGATCAAAAGATAAATGATCCAATGGTAAGGGGCCATATAGAAAACGAAATAGAAAAATGCATATTCTGTGGTATTTGTCAAAAAAAATGCCCTACAAGTGCAATTGAAGTAGTTAGAGATAAAAAAGAATGGAGCATTCAAAGATTTAGATGTATACAGTGCAACTGCTGCGTGGAATCTTGTCCTAAAAAATGCCTTCATATGGATAATAATTTATCCAAAGTATCACAGACTAAAACAAAGGATGTGGTAACGCTTGCACGAGTACAGGGTAACGAAGCAAATAATACAAACAGTTGAAAAATATGCTAAAGAAAAAGGTGGAAAAATAATAACTAAAATAAACTTAGTTGTAGGCGATTATTCTGGTTGTGTAGCAGATTCTATTGCCCTTTACTTTGATATAATTGCAGAGAACACCATGTGCGAAAAAGCTGTTTTAAATATCAATAAAGTTAAACCTATGCTTAAATGCAATGTGTGCAATGAATATTTTGAAAGAAAGCCTTTTGAGTTCTCATGTCCAAAGGAAAATTGCAATGGAGAAGGGGAGCCTACAGAAATAGGAAGAGAATTCTATATTAAGTCTATAGAAATAGAATCATAAAGAGGTAAAAATGGAAAAAAACAATGAAATTGAGATAATGGAATCTATATTTGATAAAAACGAGAAAATAGCTCAAGGCATAAATCATATGCTGACCAAAAAAAATATTTTTGCTATAAACGTAATGGGAGCTCCTGGTGTTGGAAAGACAACTTGTTTAATAAATATAATTTCTAAATTATCATCTAAATCCTATGTTATTGAAGGTGACATTGAAAGCGATATTGACGCTAAAAAGCTTAAAGCCTTGAATATTGATACTATACAAATTAATACAGGAGGAGCTTGTCATTTAGATTCTCCTTTGATTGTTGATGCATTAAGCAAGCTTGATTTAAAAGAAGGAGTGCTTTTTATTGAAAACATAGGCAATTTAGTGTGCCCTGCAGAATTTTTAATTGGAGAGCACATTAAGATGCTTATTTCAAGCGTAACTGAAGGAAGCGATAAACCATATAAATATCCTCTTGCATTTGAAAAAGCTCATATAATTTTGATAAACAAAGAAGATTTAATGGAGCATGTGGATTTTGAACTTGAAATGTTTAAAGCAGGTGTTAAAAAGCTAAATAAAGATGTTAAAATATTCTTAGTGTCAGGAAAAAGCGGTTATGGATATGATGAGGTGATAAATTGGATAGAGAAGAAAAAAGAAGAAGTTTTAAGAGAATCTATATCCAAGGAATAGTTCAAGGAATTGGATTTCGTCCATTTGTATATCGTTTAGCAAAGAGCTTAAATATATATGGGTGGGTTAAAAATACTGGAGGATCGCTTGAAATATGCTGTCAAGGAGAGGATTTTAGCGTCCTCTCTTTTATTGAAGGGTTATATAAAAATGATGTTAAGTTTTCTTATATTGAAGATCTTAAAGTGGAAGATATTAAAGAATTTAAATCTTTTGATTTTAAAATAATAGACAGCGATGAAGGATCTAATAATGCTAAAATCATACCTCCAGATCTTGCCATATGTAAAAACTGCATTTTAGAAATAGAAGATGAAAATAATAGAAGGTTTAACCATTTCTTTAACACATGTGTATCCTGCGGGCCAAGATTTACTGTAATTGAAAGGCTTCCTTACGATAGAGTTAATACTTCTATGGAAGACTTTAAGTTATGCCATAAGTGCGAAGATGAATACACTTCTCAAGATAATAGAAGATTTCATGCAGAAACTATTTCATGCAGAGAATGTGGGCCATATTTAATTTATGAAACAATGGATGAAAAGTTTATTAAAGATCATGGATTTAATAAAACAATAAGCCATTTAAAACAAGGAAATATAATTGCAATTAAAGGTATAGGTGGTTTTCATTTTGCCTGTATGCCACAAAATAAAATGGCAGTAAAAGCTTTAAGAGAAATAAAGGGAAGAGATAAAAAACCTTTTGCCTTAATGTTTAAGGATGTAGAAGAAGTGAAAAAGTTATGCGATGTAAGTTCTTTAGAAGAAAAACTTTTAACTTCTAATGCCCATCCAATAGTTATATTAAAAATGAAAAAGTCTACATTTGAAGAAGAAGTTCTCTTTGGTGATTTAAATTGTGGATGTTTTTTGCCATATACTCCGCTTCATCATTTAATTATGAATATAGAAGGGCTTAATATGCTTATAATGACTAGCAGCAATTTATCTGGTTCTCCTATAATAAAAGATGATGATAAAATGCTTTCTTTCTTTAAAAATCATAAAGAAAGTTTATTAAAAGGTGTATTATATAATCAAAGAAGGATACTAAGAAGTGTTGATGATTCTGTGGTTCAAATAGTAAAAAATAATATTCAAGTTATTAGAAGGTCTAGAGGATATGTGCCTAATCAATTTAAAATTAAAAATGAAATGAATAAATCCTTTTTAACATTAGGAGGGGATTTAAAGGCATGCTTTTCATTAGTGCAAAGAGAAAGGGTGGTTTTAAGCCAGTATTTAGGAGATCTTGAGGATGAGGCTTCTTATATAAATTATATTAATTCCATTGAGGATTTTAAAAGGTTATTTTCAATAAATCCTGAATTTGTCGTGTGCGATATGCACCCCGGATATTTTTCATCAAAATATGCTAGAGAATTAGGAATTTATGTTTTAGGGCTTCAGCATCATCATGCGCACATAGCATCAGTTATGGCTGAACACGAAATATATGAGCCTTGTTTAGGGGTTTCTTTTGATGGAACAGGTTTTGGATTAGATGAAACCATTTGGGGTGGAGAGTTTTTATTATGTGATGGAGCAAATTTTAAAAGAATAGGTCATTTAAAAAGCACAAAAATACTAGGCAAAGACTCATCAGCTATAGATAGCAAAAAAACTGCAATTTGTTTTTTAAATGAATGCAAGGTAGACTTAAAAGAAGATTTTGATGACAGAATTAACATAATAAAAGCTTCACTTAATAACAATTTTAATACAATTAAATCATCTAGCATGGGAAGATTATTTGATGCAGTTTCAAGCTTATTAGATATTAGTCATGAAAATGGATATGAGGGTGAATGTGCTATACTCCTTCAAAGGGAAGCTGAGAAAGCTTTAAATGAAAGAATAAAGCCATATAAGTTAAGCTTTGATTATACTTTGCAAGATGAAATGTTAATAGCAGACTATAGCCATCTTATTAAAGAGTTGTATATGAATTCAAAATATAAAAAATCCATGGCTTTAGGTTTTCACATAGCTGTAGCAAATATGGTGAAAGAAATGTGCTTAAAATTTAGAGAAAAATTTAATATAAACAAAATAGCAATGTCTGGTGGAGTGTTTCAAAACAAGCTTTTAACAAAGATTTGCATAGAAATTTTAGAAGAAAATAATTTTAAAGTTTATATAAATAATAACGTGCCTACAAATGATGGCGGAATAGCGCTAGGCCAGGCTTATATAGGAGGGATTTATAGATGTGTGTAGCGACTCCAGGAAGGGTACTTGAAATAAACAGAGAAGAAAATACTGCAAAGGTATCAGTTTTGGGAAATTTATTAAATGTGAATATAAGCCTTATTTATCCTAAGATAGGGGATTATGTATTGATACATGCAGGATGTGCACTTCAAATAGTTAAAGAAGAAACAGCTAAAGAAATGGAAGATTTATTTAAGCTATTAGAGGAAACTTATGAAAATTGATGAGATAATTAGCTATTTAAAAAGTTATAAAAAACAAGTAAAGATAATGGATGTGTGCGGCACACATACTTCTTCCATTGTTAAAAATGGAATAAAGGATTTAATATCTGAAAATATTAAATTAGTTTCTGGACCAGGTTGTCCTGTTTGTGTCACTCCATCTTCATATATTGATATGCTCATAGAATATGGAAAAAAACAAAATTGCTGTATTTTAAGTTTTGGCGATATGTTTAAGGTGAGAGGAAATGATAAGTCCTTAAGCGATGCAAAAGCCTTAGGGTGTGATATTAAGCTTATGTATTCACCATTTGATGCGATAAAACTTTCAAGGTCAAACCCAAATATGAATTATATAATAGCTGCAGTTGGATTTGAAGCTACAGCTCCTATTTATGCAGCTTTAATGGATGAATTAATAAAAGGCAATATACAAAATGTAAAATTTTTAACCTCGCTTAAAACAATGATACCAGCACTTAAATATATTTGTGAAAATGAAGAAATAGATGGTTTTTTATGCCCAGGTCATGTAAGTGTTATAATTGGAAGCGATGCCTATATTGACCTTTGCAATTCCTATAAAAAGCCTTTTGTAGTATCAGGATTTGAGCCTGAACACATACTTTGCGCAATTTATGAAATAGTTCACCAAATAGATAAAGGAATATATAGCGTAAACAATATGTATAAAAGCGTTGTGACTAAAGAAGGAAATGAAAGGGCTATGTCAATATTATATAAGTATTTTAAAAGATATGATGCAGTTTGGAGGGGGCTTGGAAAGATTAAAAATTCAGGGCTTATATTAAGAAAAGAATTTCAAAAATTTGATTTAGGGAGCATTAATGCCATAAATGATAGAAAAACCCCTGGTTGCATGTGCACGGATGTTATTTTAGGGAGGATTACGCCAAGGGAGTGCCCTTTGTTTTTTGAAATTTGCAATCCTGAAAATCCAATCGGTGCTTGTATGGTGTCTTCTGAAGGGGCTTGCGGCATATACTATGGAAATTATAAAAAAGGTGAAATATGAAAATTAATTTAAGCCATGGAAATGGTGGAGTGGAAACTTCTAAACTCATCGATGAATTATTTATGAAGCACTTTAAGAATGAAAAAAATGTTGGGTCAGAAGATGCTGCAGTTTTAGATGTAAATGGTAAAATTGCATATACAACAGATAGCTTTGTAGTTAAACCAATTTTTTTTCAGGGCGGAGATATTGGAAAACTTGCCATATGTGGAACTGTAAATGACTTACTTACAAGAGGAGCAGTGCCAAAATATTTAAGCGCATCATTTATTTTAGAAGAAGGCCTTGATATATGCGATTTAGAGAAAATAGTTAAATCTATGGAAGAAGCAGCTAAAGAAGCAGAGGTTTTTATAGTTACAGGAGATACTAAAGTCATAGATGGAAAAGGTGGTATATATATAAATACCTCTGGAATTGGAGAGCTAAATAAGCCTCCTATTTCTGTTAAAGATGTAAAAGAAACAGATATCATAATAATCACAGGAAATTTAGGAGATCATCATGGCACAATAATATCTTCAAGAATTGGTATAGAAAATGATATTTATAGCGATGTAGCTCCATTAAATGAAATTGTTTTTAACCTTATAAAGGGCAATATAGATATACACTGCATGAGAGATGTAACAAGAGGTGGCCTTGCAACAGTGACAAATGAAATATCTAAAATATCTTCTAAAGAAATTAATTTATTTGAAAAAAAGTTGCCAGTTTCAGAAAAGATAAATGGGCTGTGTAAAATATTAGGGCTTGATCCATTATATATGGGCAATGAAGGCAAAATGCTAATTATAGTTTCAAAGGAACATGGTGAAAAGGCTCTTAGCATAATTAGAGAATCAAAGTATGGGGAAAATGCAGCTATAGTAGGAGAGGTTTCTAAAGGAAGTAATGTTATATTAAATACAAGGCTTGGTGGAAGAAGAATAATTCTTCCTTTAGCTGGCGAGGGACTTCCTAGAATATGTTAAATTTAAAGGCGTAATTTGGAAATAATAAATCTTAAAACTCATCTTTTATCCAAATTTTAAACTTTTGGAGAAAAATATTCTTATTTTTTTAAGGTTTTTTCCATAAAATTATTTTATTTTTCAACATTTATTTCTGTGCAATTTCTCATATTTTTAAATATATAAAAAAATTGCAAATAATAATAATTTATAATTTTAAATTTATATTATAATGAAGTTTTCTTTACCATATTATCTTTTGTAAACTAAATTAACTGATAATAGAAGTCATTTACTTATAAGTTTTAAAAATAAAGTTAATAATAAATTTTCTTTTATTTCTACCAATTTAGTTAATAATGTAACCAATGTTTAAATATAAATAATTAACGTTTGTTTAATTGAAAATCATAACATGAATTATTTAAATTAGTACAAATATTACATATTTAAAAAAGTGTTTAAAATACATGATATATTAATAGTAAGTGTTTGTACAATATTAAGAAGGTGACTTTAGGTATGTTGGATTTAAATATTAAAAATGATATTATTCATTCTCTCACGATAAAAGAAAGATTAAATGTATTTAAGAAAAATAATCATATATTCGAAAATGATTTAAAAAACATTAAAACTTGGAAAAAAGAGAATAGACTTATAAATGATATGTCATTTTTAAAAATGCTTGAAAATGAAAATGTAAGCGCAACAGAATTTAACTATGCAATAAAGGAATTAAATGATGCCGATAGATCCGAGCTTTATGAAGAGTTAAAAAGCACTGAATTATATAGCACTTTTTTAAATATAATAGAAGTTTTTAAAATTGAAGAAGAAGAGTTTTCTAAATGCAATATGGTATTTGATTTATCATATACCATAAGACCATTCATATTTTATTTAGTTGATAATATAAGTTATTTTTCAATAGCTTTAAGAAACGTTGAAATTTGCAAGAAGACTATGGATGAATTAATAAATTCTTTAGCTAA
The DNA here is from genome assembly GCA_031549885.1 of Clostridiaceae bacterium. GTDB lineage: Bacteria > Bacillota > Clostridia > Clostridiales > Clostridiaceae > WQUF01. Next base: position 10,622 of record JAVBPD010000061.1, on the reverse strand, counting down.
TAAACTTTTAAAATGTTCTGAGAAATCTGTAATTCATGAGTTTTATGAATGTGAAGAAAAAGATGAACTAAATGAAAAGAATAGTAAAGATAAATTTACTGAATTTATAAAGAAAACATTTTCAAATCTAGATTGTATAATGAATTTTTATTCTAAATATGCTACACTTTGCAGGCTGCTCACACTAAAAACAAGCGATTTTGTTGATAATATAAAAGAAGCTTTAATAAGGCTTGACTCTAATTTGATTGATATTGAAAAAGAATTCAATATTAAAATTAAAAGCAGAGTAATACAAGAAATAAAATGTGGAAATGGTTCGCAAATAAATGGAAAATCTGTATTGAGTTTTACCTTTTCAGATGGATCAAAAATTATTTATAAACCAGGGGATTTTTCAGTTTTTAGCAAATACATTAAGTTTATAGAGTGGTTTAATGAAAATAGCAATTTATTAGATATTCATGTAAATAAGATACTTGATAAAGGAGACTATATTTTTTCTAATTTTGTATACCACAAAAGTTGTACAAAGGAAAGTGAAGTAGTAAATTTTTATAAAAGATATGGAGAGATTGTCTCTATTATGTATTTTCTATGCGGGAGTGATCTTCATTTAGAGAATATAATAGCAAGTGGAGAATATCCATGCATTATTGATGTGGAGACGCTAATACAAAGTGTAAATAAATTAAATTTTGAAAATAAAGCCAATATGGAAGCAAAAAAATATATTGCAAATTCAGTGTTTTTCTCGGCGCTTTTACCATTTAAAGTTTATGGTAGTGATCATATTAACGAAGTAGATATAAGTGCTTTAAGTGGATATGAAGAAGTGATTCCAAATAAAGTAACACCATTTGGAAATACAGACAAAGAAGAATTGCAATATGAACATGAAAATTTTCTTGTAAATAAAAATAACATACCTACATTAAACGGTAAATGCGTAAGTTACAAGGATTATACAAAATATATTATAGAAGCATTTAGAGAAACTTGTTCTTTTATCATGAAATCAAAAGATTTTTTAGTATCAGATGGGTTTATTGATATTTTTAAAGATACTAAAGTAAGAAATATTTTAAGATCGTCGTACCACTATGGAATTTTATTAGATTGTTCTTATAATCCTCAATTTACTTCAGATTTTTTAAAACGTGAAAAACTTATGGAAAACCTTTGGGCATATCCTTATGAGGATAAAAGAGTTATTAAATACGAAGTAAAGGATATGTTATTTGACTATATACCAATGTTTTATAGCTTTTGTGATTCTAAAAATTTGCTTACAAATAGTGGAGTTGTTATAAATGATTATTTTGATGAAAGTGGTTTAGATAGAGTTAAAAACAGAATTAATAACATAACTGAAAGTGAAATAGAAAAGCAAATATCTTATATGATTGTTTCTTTTGGATTGTACAATGATAAGATTAAGGAAAATATGCAAAAAAGAGATTTGTTAAAAAAAGCTATAACCATAAAAAAGAATAACTGTTATAATCATTTAGAAGAATCGTTGAATATAGCAGAGCATATAAAGAATAGTGTAATTTATTCAAAATCGAAAAAATCAGTAACATGGGTAGATATTATATTAAATGCAAATAATGAATGGGAAGTAGCTCCTTTGGAGTCAAGCGCTTTTCAAGGGCTTTCAGGAATTGCAGTATATTTTTTCCAGCTATATAAAACTACGGAAAAGTATTATTCTTTTTATAAAAAAATATTAAAATCTTCATATAAAAAAGCAGGATTAATTGATGGCAAAAATGCTTATTTTAATTCTGAATACTCATTGATGTATCCTCTTTTATTAGAATATAATCACACAAAAGATGCTGAAATTATAAGAAAAATTGATAGAATGTATAATTCAGCTCTTAAAAAGTTTAAAGATAATATATTGGATAATGAGATTAATTATATTAGAGGTATGTCTAAATTAATTGAAATAATTTTAAGTTACTTTGATGTTCTAAAAGATGAAAAGTATTTATATTTAGCTGATTTAATAGGAAAAAATATGCTACATCTGATTGAAACAAACGGAATTGAAGATATTAAAAGTGGAATGGGATTTGGAGCAAGTGGTATATCGCTGCTTTTATTTAAATTATGGTCTTATTTAAAAATATCAGTTTACAAAGATAAGGCTATAATGCTTATAAATCATGATAGAAAGAGTATTAATTTTAATGATAAATCATGGGCTACTGGTAGCGCAGGTTTTGGAATGTCAAGGCTTGAAATTAATAAATATTATAGCGACGAATTAATGCAGCATGAAATTAAAAAATGTGTAAATATTGCTATTGAATGCGAAGAATTAGATGATTCATTATTAAATGGCAATTTAGGCAGTATAGATTTTTTAATTAATTATTATTTAGAAAATAAAGATGAATATATTTTAAAAATTGTTAGAGAAAAAATTAATCATATTATTTCTATTAAAAATGCTATTGGTTCATATGGAATTCGATCTATTTCGGGTTTTGAAACGTTAAATATTTATACAGGTATTTCAGGAGTAGGATATGAACTATTAAGATCATCTAATCCAGATAAAATACCAAGCGTACTTAAAGTAAGTTACTAAATTTTCGATAAAATATAATAATTAAATAAAAATAGTAGGATTTTTTTAAATTCTACTATTTTTATTTAGTATAAATTTTAATTAGCTGGAAAATTTTTATTGATATATTAGATTAATTTAGATATCATTAAATAAATGTTGGATTTGTTTAATAAGAATTGTGGTTTAGGTGGTGCTAAAATTGTTCAATATTTTTGTTTGTGAGGATAATGAGAAACAAAGATTAAGATTAAATAAATTAATCGAAGATATAGTAATGATAGAGAATTATGATATGAAAATTGCTGTATCTACTACTGATCCAGATGAAATTTTAAATTACTTAGAACAAAAAAGATGTAAAGGAATTTATTTTTTAGATATTGAATTTGGCTTAAATAAAATGAATGGACTAGCTCTTGCTCAAAAAATAAGAAAATATGATAATTTGGGTTTTATAATTTTCATAACATCGCATTCTGAAATGAGTTTCATAACCTTTACTTATAAAGTTGAGGCACTTGATTTTATTATCAAGGACAGTTATGAAAATATAAGGTTTAAAATTGCAGATTGTCTAAGAGAAATAAATAATAAAAACTTTAATGAATATGATGATAATAAGACCTTGATAGTTAAAAGCAATGATAGAATAATAAATATTAAATTTGATGAAATTATTTATATAGAAACTTCCGAAGATGTTCACAAAATATTGCTTCATAGCGAGGATAGGGATATTGAATTTTTTGGGAATATGAAGGCTATCTTATCTGAACTAGACGAGAGGTTCTATCGGTGTAATAGATCGTATATAGTTAATAAGAACAAGATTAAGGAAATTGATGTGACAAATAGATACATATATTTTAATAATGGAGATAAATGTATTGTGTCATTTAGAAAAATTAAAAGCTTAATGTCTAAATAACTTTTAGTTAAGAAAGAATCCAATTAAAATAATTTTAAATATATATTTTTGATATTATTTTAAAATATATAAATAAATTTACCATTTTAAACATATTAAATGACTTGAAGCGCAACTTTTATATTTTATGATCTTAATAGATATTTTTATGCCATATATTGATATAAATTATATAGGAATATGATTTTTTAGGGGGATTTATATGAATATGGAGGTGTACACTTCTAATGTTGAAAATAATGAGTTAATATTAGAAGGTAATTTTAAGACCATAAGCATTAGCTTTAGCGACGAAGAAACAGTGCGCATTAGACACTTTAATAAAGATGAAAAAGAACAATTTTCATATTTGAAAAAAGACATTGAAGTAGAAGTGGTATTTGGGGTAATAAGGCGAAATAGAAACGAAATAACAATGATTTCTAAAAAATTATGTGTTGAAATAAATTTAGATCCTTTTAACATTAAAGTATTTAGAATTAATGGTGGACTAATATTTTCAGGCGAAGAATTAGATTTTGTAGATATAGATAATAATAAATCAAACATTAAATTTAATTTAGATTTAGACACTATTTTGTTTGGTGTTTTTAAAGATGAAAGAGGTAAGTTTAAGTATTTTCCTAAAGTTAGATACCTTATACCTAAGAATAAATGGAAAAAGGGTTTATATGAATTAGTTAACTCTAACTATTTATTTACATCTAATGAATTTGGGATTTTCGTAAATACATATAAGCCAATAAGGTATAAATTTAATTGGCAATTAAATGAAGCTGAAGTTATTGATGAATATCTCATTGATGATAAAAATAATGTTCAAATTGCTAAGGAGAGAAGTTCATCTCAATCAGTATCAGAAATTTCAATTGAAGATGATTGCTTTGATATATTTTTAATATTTAAAAAAAGCAATGAGGATTTTATGAAAGAATATAACAACCTTATTGGGAAACCACCTCTTCTTCCAAAATGGAGTTATGGATATATACATTCAAAGGGGAATACTTTTGGGATAAGCGAAATAAAGTCTACTATTGAAGAATTCAGAAATAAAAATATACCTATAGATTCTATGGAGCTTAATTTGTTAAGTTCAGATGAAAATGAAAACAAGTGGTTAAAAGATGATTTTTTTTTAAAAGAAAATAGGGTTTCGCTTTTGATTTCTCTATATCCTTTTTTAAAATATATAGAAAAACAAAAATCAAATGAAGTAATTTGGAATGAAATAAAAAAGCTTGGAGATAAAAATGTAAAAGGATATAAGATAGATTTAGAAGGAAATACAGAAAAAGAAAAAATGAATTTAATGCTATTAGTTAAATATATATGGGAAAAATTGGATAGAAATAAGAGAAATTTATTTGTTTTAGAAAATATAAATCCTGGCTTATCAAAATATGGAACTATAATTAACAAATCTAAAGCAGTTATAAGCTATGAAAATTTAAAAAACAATGTAAAATATTTAATTGCAACTAATATGTCAGAACCATATTTAAGCAATTCTATTAATTTTGAAAATAATGATAATAATTACTGTGATACTAACAATGTTGAACCAGAGTTATTTATTAGATGGTTACAATGTTCTGTATTTTTCCCAATTTTTATTTTTAGCAATTCTATGTTTTTTTCTGAACCTTGGGCATTTGGAAAAAGTGTTGAGAAAATTGTAACTGAATTTATAAGGCTTAGATATAGTTTAGTTCCATATATATATTCAAATATGAGGAGAACTTTTGATACATCTAAGCCTTTTATTGAACAAGTATCAAGAGATATTGAAGATGAATACTATTTTGGTGCAAATATACTAGTTGCACCAATAATGGAAAAGGATGCTATTTCAAGAAAGGTATTTATACCAGAGGGAATATGGTGGGATTATTGGACAAGAAGTATATATGAAGGCCCAAAAGATATGGATATAGAAATACAACTTGAAAGGATACCTTTATTTATAAAAGCTGGCTCTATTATTCCAACATCAACTGGAATACAAAATGCAAATGAAAAAATAAACAGCATAAATTTACATGTTTTCCCAGGTCAAAGTGGAAATTTTACTATTTATGATGATGATGGTGAAACCAATGATTATTTAGAAAATGCTTATATGACAATAGACGTTTCTTATAATGAGGATAAAGATAAAAAAACAATATTAATAAACCCTGTAATTGGAAATTATTTTGGCATGTCAAATACTAAAAATATAAATATTTTTATTCATAATATATTTGAAATAGAGGATCTTAAAATCGATGGTGAATCCTCAAACAGCTATAAATACTATGATGATGGAGATTTTGTTTTAATTAACATTGAAGATTACAATTTAAAAAGTGGATGTACAATTTCTTATTATGATAAAAGCAAAATTAAAGTCCATGCTGTAAAGGATACGACATGTTCTATTAATTTCTTTACAAAGAGAAATGGTATAAGCATATTAGATATACTAGCACTTAATTATCCAGTAGGGACACCTTATAAAATAGATTTAAAGTTTCCAGAAGGTTATTATTTAGATACTAAAAATCAACCATTATCATCAAAAATAACAAAGGATTTAAATTTAAGTTTTGAAGTAATTAATTCAAAGCTTGGAGAAAAGGCAAAAGATGACTTTGAAATATGTATGCAAATTGGAGAAGATATATTTACAGAAAAATTTGAACTTGTTTGCGATGCCATAACTAAATGGAGCATTGTAGATTGTATTTATGGAAATAAAAAAGATGTTGAAGAAATATGCGAGGTAATTGAAACTTCAAGTGATGAGATATATATTTTATCAGGAGATGAAAAAAAGTTGTGGCTTAAGGTGGAAAATAAGGATTCATTCTTTGGAATAATTGAATTTCCCATATTAAAAAGTCATAATCATGCTGTTTCATATGCTAAGACTAGAGTATACAGCCCATGTGATCAAGAAATTTATTTTGAGATAAGTTGCAATACAAACATATCAATGTTTTTAAATCATGTAAGACAATTTGAAATAGAGGAAGTTTTATTTAAGAATATTTATGATAAGCCAATTAAACTTGTAAAAGGCTGGAACGATATTTTAATTAAATTAAAAACTAATGTTGAACATAAAAAAGATGATTTTTTAGGGTTTAGATTAACTATTTTAGATAATAAAAAATCTGCGATTAATGATGTTTATTATGATTATTAAAAAAATTAAGTATGTAAGTTGATTAATATTTTAACTTACACGCTTAATTTTTTTAAACATCTATTTCATAAAGCTTTCAAGTATTGGTTTTGCATTGTTTATTGGAATTGCAAATCCTATTCCCTCAACACCTGAAGCTTCTATTTTAGCACAATTTATTCCTATTACTTCACCATTTGCATTTACTAAAGCTCCACCACTATTTCCTTCATTTATTGCTGCATCTGTTTGCATTAAATTCATTGTAGTTCCATCGCCTGTATCAACAGCTCTATCAACTGCGCTTATTATACCTTGAGTTACTGTTCCAGCAAAGTCAAGTCCTAAGGGGTTTCCTATAGCAAGGGCTGTATCTCCAACTTTAGTTGAAGAGGAATTTCCTAAAGTAGCAGGAGTTAAGTTATTTAAATCAACTTTTATAACAGCTAAGTCATTTTTTTCATCTCCACCTACAAATGTGGCTTTTGCTATTGTGCCATCGCTAAAGTGAACTTCCATATTGTTTAAAGTCACATTAGAATTAGAGTTTGGATCAGCATAGGAGACAACATGATAATTTGTTGCAATATATCCATCTTTTGTTAAAACTATTCCTGAACCTTCAACAGCTGCTTCTTGAGGTGCTTGATTGAAAAATCTATAGCCCATGGTTTGAGTGTTTGCTGAAATATTAAGCTTTATTCCAACAACAGAAGGTGATACTTTTGACACTATCAAACTAATATCATTAGTAGTAGCATATGCTGCATTGGTTAAACTTAAAGATGAGGTGCTTGCCTCAAGCTTTTGAATTATAGCATTTTGAGCATTTAATTTATTAGTAAATTCATAAGATAAAGTTCCAAAAGTAATGCCAGAACAAATAACACATGCAATAAGAGCAGTTACCATTTGGCTAAAGTAAGGGTGTTTTTTATTTTTAATTGATGGCTTTATAATAACAGGGTTATTTAAGTTTTCTTTGTTATCTTCTTCAGCATAGTTATATTTAAAATCATTATTTTGATTAAAGTTATCTGACATTTTTAATTCCTTCTTTCAAATAAATTTTTAATTTGTTCTATGGTTATATAATATAATCTTAATATGATTTTACTATGAAGAAGATATGTTTTTTTTATGAATTGCTTGTGAAAAAAATTTCACAATTAATGGGATTATAAAATTTCTACAAATCCTTCTGTTCCATTAACTCGAATAAGCTGTCCATCTAAAATTAATTTTGTTGCGTTTTCAACGCCAACAACTGCAGGCAGTCCATATTCTCTTGCAACAACTGAGCCATGAGTCATCATACCTCCAACTTCTGTTACTAAAGCTTTAATGGATACAAATATAGGTGTCCAGCTAGGGTCAGTAAACTTTGTGATTAAAATATCTCCTTGCTTTATATGAGCATCTTCCATTCTTAAAATAACTCGAGCATGGCCTTCTATAACTCCTGATGATGCAGGTATGCCGACAAAAGCACCTTTAGGTATGCCACTTTTTTCATATTCACCAGATATGATTTCACCTTCGGAAGTTATTAAACGTGGTGGTGTGAGCCTCTCATAAGTTTCATATTCTGCTTTTCGTTTTAGTATGATTTCATAATCAAGCTGATTTTTGCAAGTAGCCTCTTGAAGTTCATTAAAAGATAAATAGTATATATCCTCTTTCTCATGAATTAATCCCTTTTGCACAAGCGTAGCAGCTTCCTTTAGCAAAGCTTTTTTTATAATAAAGTACTCTTGAATCATAAAATACTTAGGATATTCTCTAAAACCTATAAAATTTCGTAAAATGCTAATGATTCTTTTTGTCTTTTTTGCCTTTTGTTTTCCATTAGGAAGCTTTTCTAAACTACTAAGAAGATCTTGTTCTTTTTTATTTGCTTCTAAGAGGCCTTGCTTAAATATTGTTTGATGTGCATTTTTTTCAAAGTTTTTGATGTTGCTAAGAATCATAGGTATAAGCGCAGTTGGCTCTTCAATCCATCGCTGTCTTGTTATATCAATTTCGCCATTGCAACGCATACCGTATTTTTTAAGATAGTTTCCTATGGAACTAAGCGTAGGTTCGCCACCTTCAAGTTTAGACATATCTTCATAAAAAGTACAAGTATTTACATGCTCAAAATAATCTATTACAGCAGGGTATTGTCTAGCCACATCTGCCACATCAAGCAGTGCAAGACCCATTTCAGATGTGATATTGTTGCTTACTGATTTAGAAAGTGTGTCTGCAACGCTCTTTTCCCCAAGCCATTTTTCCATGTTCTTATTAAGCCAGCTTAAAGCAAGCGTGCCGCTCCAAACAGCCGATAAGCTATCTTGGAGGTCTACATTTAATTGCTTAAGAGATTCTCTTATAAATATAAACAGTTTATCTCCTGATAAACTAGAAATATTAAGCTCCATATCCTTGTTTTTTTGTTCATATTGAGCTATTAGCGCAGGAACTAAGTTTGGGTCATTGCTGCGATAGGTTTTTATTAAATTGATTAAAAATGACCATGAAAAATATCCAGAACTCATGCTTAAAAACTTTTTACCTTTGGCCAGTGATTTTATAAATGCTTTCCTCTTTACAATGCGTTTGAGGGAATTTTGAATAAGAGGATCTACTTTACCCATGGCAAAGATTGCCATTTTTCTTCCTAACGGAGTGGCTAAATCATGTGTGAGATCAATAAATAACCTTCCACCAGCTTTAATCAATATGGAATCACTAAATCCAGTTTCAAAAAAAGATAATCCAAGTGGTTTCATAGCATCAGTCATCATCTGTTGATGTCCAAATGACATATACACGTGATTTTTATCATCATTGCTTTCTGGTATAGGATAAAGAGTGGTAATAGGACGGCTTTGGACAATATAAAATTTGTTTTTACTGAGGCACCATTCAATATCTTGAGGACATCCAAAGTAAGATTCGATTTCTCTTCCTAATTTTTCTAATTGTAAAATTTCTTCATCTGTTAGAGCCTGTCTGTCTTGATGTTTAATATCTATATTTTTCTCCTTTGTTCCTCCTTCATTTAATGCATAGATAGCTAACTTTTTTGAAGATATTTTCTTTTCTATAATTTTATTGCCTTGTACTTTATAATTATCTGAGTTTACAAGGCCTGATACGAGAGCCTCACCTAATCCAAAGCTTGCATCTATGGATACAATTTTTCTGCTAGATGAAATTGGATCAGCTGTAAATAAAATTCCAGATGCTTCAGGAAAAATCATTTTTTGAATGACTACTGAAAGCTGTATCTTTTTATGATCAAAGTTATTTTGAATGCGATAGGTTACTGCTCTGTCAGTGTACAGTGAGGCCCAGCACTTTTTTATATGTTTAAGTATTTCATCTTTTCCAGTTATATTTAAGTATGTGTCCTGCTGCCCAGCAAAGGATGAGGTTGGTAAGTCTTCTGCTGTTGCGCTGGATCTTATGGCATATGCTTCGTTTATTCCATAAGTTTGTAATTTTGAGACAATTTCATAAGTGATTTCATCATCAATTTTGGCATTTTCAATTACATTTCTGATTTTTTCACTTATTTCATTAATTTTTTTAAGTTCAGAAGCTTGTATATTGTTTAAACTGTTTACAAGGCTATTAAACCCTGTAATTTTCGAAATAATTGTTTTAAATGCCTCTGTTGTAATGCAAAATCCATCTGGCACATTAATGTTAGGCATTGATGATAATTGCCCAAGATTTGCACCTTTACCCCCAACTTCAAAAACCATGGTCTTATTAATTTCATTAAAGCCTAACACATATTTACTTGTAGGCATGTTAACATCTCCCTATTCCTTCTTTTAATAAGAGAACCATTTTATTTAATATGTTTTCAACCTTAGTATACTGCTCATTAGCATACTCGAAATTATCCTTTAAACCTTCCTCAAAAATATATTCATCTACTT
>JAVBPD010000045.1:0-14459 GCA_031549885.1 Clostridiaceae bacterium | reverse complement strand
ATTAAAACCATGTGCATCAGTATGGCAAAGCCTCATTATTTGATTAGATGATTTTAATTTTTCTGATAATAATTCAATCTCTTTTATTTTCAGCATAATTTGTTCTCTGCATGGATGCAATATTGCTTTTATTTCATCAGTAGATGTTGAAAAATCATTTGTAAAATAGTTTTTAAGCGATATGCAAAAAGGCAATGAGAAATCTTCTTTAATACTTTCTGTTTTTATTGGAAAATCCTCACCATGTTCATGTAGATGAGCTATTATTTCAGCAAGTTCTTCAACTTGTTTTTGCGTTAAGGGTTGTTTTTCAATAGCAAATCCTTCAATGTACTCAAATAAAATAAAGATGTATATATTATTTTCACATTTATAATCACCATTTGTTGCTACAATTGGACACGTTATTTTACCTTTTAGTTGTGTATTATCGTTAAACCATATGAGAGATTTCATATATACATCTATATTTGATGTCCATAAAGCAGTTGCAATATTTCTCTTGTCATAACATTTTAAGAAAAAATTCTCACTATTTGCCACCACTTTATATGAAGTTGCAGAAATGCCTCCCTCTACTTTAAAATAATTAACACATTCAATGCCATAGTTTTCTTTTAGCATACTTTTTATACAATCCATTATATATCACTATCATCTTTTTCTGTTTCATCTTCTTCTTTATCCTTTTCCTCTTCCTTATCTTTACCTGAAACAAACTTTAAAACATTATAAAGCGTTGCGGCATAAACAGCTACAAGCCCTAATGCTGCAGCGAAAACAGAAACTTTAGCAAGACCTTTTGAAATATCATCTTTACTTTTCATACTGTTGTTACACCCCCTAACATTTATGCATTATAAATATTATACAACAGATCTTTTCTTTTGTGACAAGTATGTTAATAGAGAGAAAACTCCTAGTATGAGAATACAAGCAATAGATGCCGCCATTCCATATGATATTGGCATACCAAGGAAATCATAAAGTTTATCGCTTCCCCATATTGTTGTGGAGGATGACATTATTGAAAAGTTAAAATCCATAAGCGGCCATGCTAAATCTCGTATTTTATTTAACCAACCTGATGCCATTCCAACTATTAATATAACTATTCCTATGCCAAATGCAGAACTTTGATTTTTCATTATCGATGAAACAAATGCAAGTGCAAGTCCAAAGGTTGCAGCAACTATTAATAACCATACAAAGCAAAGAATAGCCGCTCCACCACCAGTTGTGTTTACCAAAGTAATTCCAAATGCCGCCATACTGCGAACAGGTGCATAAAAGCCAGAAAAATTTCTGCAAGCTATTGCTATTCCTAAAAACCAACCACCAACATATATAATAGCTAAAATTACTGAAACAGCTGCTGCAGAAAGCAGTTTGGCAGTTACAATTTCCCTTCGCCCTTTTTGTGAACATAACACTATACTGTCCATTTCTGTTTTTATTTCTTGTGTAAAAAGAGGTGAGATGAAGAAAGTTAAAACCATCATAAATAGAAAAAAAACTAATTGCCCTTCAAACGCTAGCAAGAAAAAATTCCACGTTCTAGCATATTCAAAAGTAGGTTCACCATGTAAAAGTTCTGCTTTAAGTTTCTTCTCTAAGGCTCTATACTCATAACTCTCAGTTTTACCATCTGCTTTTAATTCATTCATCTTTCCATTAATATTATCTAAATTAGTCAAATAATTATTTACTTGCGTGCCAAATGAAACATACATATTATTAAACCTAAGAACTGGATCCCTGTTTACACTATAGTTAAATGGTTCACCTTTTCCAAATTGTTTAATGGCAGCATCTACTGCAGCAGTTGATTCAAAAAGTTTTTTTAAATTAAGCTTTCCCTTATTTTCCTCAATAAGAGCCATAAATTGTGTAACTGCTTCTTTTTCCTGTGCTCTATCTTCTATTTCAAATTCTCCTCCATAAGAAGCCATAAACCCTATTAAAGCATAAAGTACAAATAAAATGCTCAGCAGCAATAATCGTGATTTATTAAATAATAATTTGCGCATTTCATATTTAAACAATTATATAATTCCCCCTTCATTTTGAAATTCATATAAGTAAGCATCCTCAAGAGTAGGCTGCATAGACATAGCATAAGGTGAGGGTTTTTCATCTGCTACAACCCTAACTTCTATTTTATTTCCAATAGGCATTACATTGCTTATAATGTGGCTGTCTTGATAAGTAACCAGCTCATCTATAGTCATTTTTATATTCCATACCTTACCTTCTATTGCATCCACAAAGCTTTGTGTGCTTTCCATTCGACCAACTTTGCCTCCCTTTATCATTACGGTTTTCTTTGCGATAGAATCAATATCAGAAACTATATGAGTGGAAAGTAAGACTGTTCTATTTCTGGAAAATATAGAAACTAAGTTGCGAAAACGAATTCGTTCATGGGGATCAAGTCCTGCCGTAGGCTCGTCTAATATAAGGATTTCTGGGTCATTAAGCAATGCTTGCGCAATCCCCAATCTGCGCTTCATACCACCTGAGTAATTTATACATTTTCTATTTATGTCCTTTTGCAGTCCAACCTTTTCTACCAATATGCTTATTTTCTTTTCTACTTCTTGTTTTTTTAATCCCTTTAATGTAGCAACAAAGCGAAGATAGTCTAGCCCTGAAAATCCAGGATAAAAGTCAAGGGATTGAGGAAGATAACCAAGCTTAGAACGGTATTCACCATTGCATGACTTTCTGTTTTTTCCATCAATTAAAACTTCACCGCTGCTTGCGTCCATTACACCTGCCAATATGCGAATAAGCGTGCTCTTTCCTGCACCGTTTGGACCTAAAAGTCCATAAACACCATTTTCCATTTCAAAGCTAACACCATTTAATGCTCTCTTTTTTCCATAATTTTTACTGATGTTTTCTATTTTCAATTTCATCTTGCTTCCCCCTTATATATACTAAATTATAAATAGGTACTCTAAACAAACAAATGATAAAAGATAAACATTTTATAAACAAAAAATAAAATAAGTCATGTAATACTCATAAACATGACTTCATAAACTATATTTAGTTATTTAATCGATACCCTGCGCCCCACACTGTTTCAATAATTTTAGGCTTTGATGGATCATCTTCGATTTTTTCACGAATGCGGTTAATATGTACTGTAACAGTAGCATTATCACCTATATAATCATATCCCCATATTTTTTCAAAAAGGTGTTCTTTTGAGAAAACCATATTAGGATTTTCAGCAAGATAAATAAATAATTCAAACTCTCGGTTAGGCAGCTTTATTTCACACTCACCTTTAAATACCTTCCAGCTTTTTTTAAGCACTCTTAAACCTGATATTATAATTTCACCATCTACTTTATTAGAACTAGTTAAGCGTTTATACCTATTTAAATGAGATTTTACCCTTGCCACAAGCTCTGCTGGATCGAATGGCTTTGCTATATAATCATCTGCCCCAAGCCCTAAGCCACGTATTTTATCCATGGATTCACCTCTAGCTGTTACCATGATAATAGGCACATCTATCTTATTTCGAATTTCACGGCAAATATCATATCCGCTTTGCCCAGGAAGCATTAGATCAAGAAGTATTAAATCAAAATTTCCTTCTAAAATTGTATCTATAGCCTTGTTTCCATCAGATATGATTTTAGTTTCATAACCATATATTTCTAAATAATCTTTCTCAAGATTTGCTATTTCTATGTCATCTTCTATAATTAAAATTTTGCTCACTCTATGACTCCTTTCTACATGGCAAAGCTATGTCTATAGTTAATCCTTCATGATTTTTTGCATTAACAAAACCACCATGTGCTTCAACGATATACTTAACTATATATAAACCTAGACCACTGCCTTCATTATTCTTTGCACAGCGAGATTCATCACCACGCCAAAAACGGTCAAATAAGTAAGGAAGCTTGCTATCTAATACGCCTTTTCCATTATCACTAAAAAGCAAATGTTCAAAATTCCCTTCCTTCCAGACTGAGATTTTTAGATGTAATTTTTCTACATTAGAATAGTATTCTGCGTTTTCTACTAAATTTGATATTACCCGGCGCATTTGTTCTATATCTATCATAACCATGTGAGGAGATGCTGTAATAGCTATTTCCAAAGATATACCTTTTGGGGGTAAATCTAGCTTTAATTCATCTGAAATATCTCTAACAAATAAACCCAAATCCTTGTTTTCCAAAAATAGGGGAAGATTACCTGTTTGTAATTTCGAAAAATAGAATAATTTTTGCAGGAGCACATCCACATCACAGGCTTTCTTATATGCAATAGCAAGGTACTGTTCTTTCTTTTCCTTTGTATTTGCAACACCATCACGAAGCCCTTTAATATATCCTTTCACTGAAGTAAGAGGAGTCCTTAAATCGTGAGAAATTCCAGCAACCATTTCAATCTGTGCCTTTTCATAAGTTGCGTTTTTTTCTCGCTCTTTAATCAAAGACTCTTGCATATGATTAAAAGCTAAACATACTTCGGAAAATTCATCATTCCCTTTATGTTCAATAGGCTGGGATAAATCTCCATATTCAATTCTATTTGCTCCATCTGTTAAAGCACGCAAAGGCCTTAAAATGCGCCAAGCCATTTTTCGAGCAAACATATAACTTGATATCATTATTATAACTGTAAAGATTAAAAAAGTCAGTGTAAAAAACGACATGAATCCTCCCCAAAAATTATCATCATAGGGTATTCCCTTTATGGCATATATAGAAAAAGGACCCATAGTTTTAGCAATAATACTCATGCCATTTGAGTATGCAATATTTACATTATTATGAAGTTTCAATGATTTTATTTTATCAGTTATTTGAACCTGTTTATCATCTAAACTAGAATAAGCAATACTTTTTTCATCTGTTACATATAAATTGTAATCGTATTCTGAAAGCTTATAATTCAAATCATTCCAATTTGATTGGGCTATGCTATCTACAATCTGACCAACATAAATTGTATCAGATTCCATTATTTCAAAACCACCGCCACCAGCTCCTGTTGATAAAGCATGGATTACAGATGCAGCAATGGTCAAAATTACAAAAAGCAAAAAAAGTGTTAAAAAGGTACTTAAAATAATAATGCGTTTTAATGTTTTCATAAGATTCCCCTCCAATAATATATTATACTTCATGAAAATAAACAATCATTGGAGGATTTCTAAACTTTTTATAAACAAAACTACTTTATTATGAGTTAATAAAGTCATTAAATATAGTTGCCAGTTTTTCTGGAGCTTCTATAATATATTGTTTCAAATTATTCTTCACTTCCTTAATTGATTTATAACTTCCTTTATCACAGAGAGCGAATTAATTTTAACAATTGGCGAAATTGTAGTTTCCTTTATTGGTCTTGCATTTTTCCTTGCTTCTTTAATTGCTAAATCATATATTTCATCATCTATTTCAATAGAATTCTCTAGATACATTTCTATTTTTCTCTCTGTATCTAACAATCTATAAGGTCTTGGTCCCATTGCACCTACAGTTAACCTTACATTTATTTTTCCATATTCATCTCTTGCTGAAATTGCTGCATTTGATAAGGGAAAGTCAATTGCGCCTCTAACGGAATATTTCTTGAATATAAGCTTTCTTTTATGCCAATCGTATATTGGGATTTCAAAACCAATTGCAATTCCATTATTAACTTTATGCATAATTTTTTCATCAGTAAATATATCCTCAAAAAAATATGTTTCGGTTAATCCATTGAAGAATACTTTAATCTTAGCATTAGCTGAAATTAAAAGAGGTGCCATATCTGAATAATATATAGCGCAGCAAGTATTTTTAGCGGGCATCTGATGGCACAGGTTTCCACCAGTCATGTAACACATTTCAATGCCGCTTCTCCATTCCTCAGACTGATTATAATAATAACATCTTTTTGCTTGAAAAATGTTTCCCCCAATTGTGCCTGTATTGCGTATTTGAGGAGATGCAACTTTGCCTGCTGAATTTATAAATGCTGAGTATTCTAAATGTTTTTTAGAGAATTCTGTTAAATCGCTCAATAAAACCATTGAACCAATCTCTAAGTTTTCCGAAGTTATATTTATGTATTTAAGTTCATCTATTTTATTTAAACTTATTAAGGAGTTAGGAAATATAAGCCCATCTTTTAACATTGGCACAATGTCTGTTCCCCCAGCAAATATCTTTGAATTTTTCACATCATTTAATAAATTATATGCATCAAATAAATTGTGAGGTTCATAAAATGAAAATTTATGTCTAATCATTTTTCCCCTCCTTTGCACCTTATTATATATTTATTGCTAAGAGGAAGTTCATTAATTTTATCTTTTGTTAAATTTGAAACACAATTAGCAATGGCAGCGGCTACAGGCACAATTGTAAGCTCTCCAACGCTCTTTGCCCCATATGGCCCATATGAATCATAGCTTTCTACAGAGCATCCATGTATATTTGGCATGTCAAGGGAAGTTGGAATTTTATACAAAAGGAAATCACTAGTTATAGGTCTTTTAGTTCTTATATCATTTTGCATCTGTTCCATAATGCCATACCCAAGCCCTTGCAATACCCCTCCTTCAATTTGTCCCTTAACTATGTTTTTATTTATAACTGTGCCAACATCTACAGTTTCAATTATATCTGTAATATTAAGCACATAAGTAAGAGGGTCTTGAATCATCCTAACTAAACAAACTGCAAAAACCGGAGGGGCCTCAATTGCTTTATAACTGGCACTGCCTATTATTGGGCTTGTAAAATATGTTATCTTAACTGCTTCAACAAATGAATAAACATCCTCTTCACCAACTTTAAAAGCATAGTTATCCCATTTTATCATGTTGCTATCAACATTGAGCACTTTAGAAAGTGCTTCTTTTAATTTAAAAATAACATCATATGCTGCATTTAACACTGCATTCCCAGCAACAAACATTTGACTGCTGGCAAAAGTTCCAGTATCATATGGAGATAGCAGGGTGTCCCCTGATACAACTGTGACTTTATTTAAATCAATGCCTAATGTTTCCAATGCTACTTGAGAAAGCGCAGTTTCGCTTCCTTGTCCAATATCTGCTGATCCAGTTTTTAAAATAACAGAACCATCATCATTAACTGAAATTATCGCACTTGACAGTCCTGTCTTATTTGAAGGTCCACTTGTGTGCATAGCAATTGCCATGCCCCAATTTTCTTCTTTATCTTTAAAATCATTAAATAAACTATTTTTTATTTTAAAAGCTTCATCAATGCATTTTAAAAGCTCACAACTTGTTATATGAGTTTTAGTTCCTGCCACTAAATCTCCTGTTTTAATCATATTCTTTATTCTAATTTCAAGAGGTGAAATATTAAGCTCTTTAGCAATTCTATCAACCATTACTTCCCGGGCAAAGGTTAGCTGAGGATTGCCATAGCCTCTCATAGCCCCTGCAGTTAAATTATTTGTATATACACAATGCCCTCTATATCTATAATTAGGAATATTATAAGGAGTCTTTTTACTTTGAGCTGACAATATTATGAGGCCATGAGTTATATAAGCTCCTGTATCATGATATGATTGAACATCAAATGCTGTAATATTTCCTTCCCTATCTGCAGCCATTTTAATATGTATTTTTGAACTATGCCTTACAGTAGTTGAAAGGGTCTCCTCTTCCCTTGTGAAAATCATCTTGACTGGTTTGCCTACCTTTTTAGAAAGATATACTCCCACAGGCTGATGATGCAATTGCTGCCTTGATCCAAACCCTCCACCCATAACTGGCTTAGTTACCCTGACTTTGCTTTCAGGAAATTTAAAAATCTTTGCCAAAAGCCTTCTTTCTTGAAATGGCGTTTGAGATGTGCTTATTACATTTATTTCATCTTCACCATAATCACATATACATCCAGTTGGTTCTAAGGGAGCGCAATTAATTGGTGGGGTCTTAAAAGTGTCCTCTAAAACAATGTATGCATTTAAAAAGGCATCATCTACATTTCCATGATCCACTTTTATTGTATCAATAACATTTGAATTACATATTTCAGGATGTATTAAAGGAGCATCATCTTTAAGTGCCTTTTCAATTGTTAAAATTGGTTCAAAAATTTCATATTCAAGCTTTATAAGCGATATTGCTCTATGGCAAAGTTCAGGGGTAATTGCTGCAACAGCTAAAATCCTATCTCCAACAAACAGAGGATTAT
Source organism: Clostridiaceae bacterium (assembly GCA_031549885.1). Taxonomy (GTDB): domain Bacteria; phylum Bacillota; class Clostridia; order Clostridiales; family Clostridiaceae; genus WQUF01. The sequence continues at coordinate 6,252 of JAVBPD010000045.1, read as the reverse complement.
CAGTCAATATCCTCTCATCATCAAAGAGAAGATCTGAAGGTGGATTGCCAGATGAATTGTATAATATATCCTCAACCTCATCTGGAAGGAGTACTGTTAATACCCCTTCAAGTTTCATTGCGCAAGAACAATCAATTGATTTAACCTTTGCATATGCATAGGGTGAATGTAAAATTGCACCGTACACCATGCCAGGCAAGCTCAAATCATCGGTATATTTTCCTTGACCTGTAACTTTTTCATAGGATTCAATTCTTGGAATGTCCTTATTTATAGAAGTCCAATATCTGTTCATTTATATTCACCGTCCGCAACTCTTTTTATAGCCTTTATTATTCTAGCGTAACCTGTACATCTACATAAATTGCCTGATATTGCTTCTTTTATTTCATCCTCATTTGGGTTCTTATTTTCATCAAGCAATGCTTTTGCAGACAATATCATTCCTGGCGTACAAAATCCACATTGAACAGCTCCTTCATCTATAAATGCCCTTTGGAGGGGATTGAGCTCACCATTTTTACTTAACCCCTCAATGGTTGTAATGCTTTTATGATTTACTAAATAAGCTAAGGTAATGCATGAATTTACAGCTTTTCCATCCAAAATCACAGTGCATGCACCGCAATGTCCTTCGTCACATCCACGTTTTGTTCCTTTTAGCCCTATTACATCTCTAATAACTTCCAAAAGCGTTGTTTCTTTAGACACGTTTATATTATATCTATTTCCATTGATAATTAAATCAATAAATGCTGTATTTGACATTAAATTCCCCTATCCTTAATTAAATCCCTTGATTTAATTACATCATATGCCTTATTTATATCTATCGTTAAATTCCTGTCATAATCATAAAATGGAATAGTCTTTCGCACAATATCATATGCTTTCTTTGTATGTATGCTAAACTTCTTTCCTTCTCTTAAATCAAAGGCCTGTGCAGCATGAAGCATTTCAATTCCAAGGATATATCTTAATGTGTCTATAATTTTTCTTGTCTTTTGAACTACAAATGTTGCGTTTGTCTCCACATCCTCAATGTCCCCTGCAACTGGTAGCCCTGCTAAGGATGCTGGGTTAATCATATTTGATATTTCTGTAAAGAGTCCCATAAATGTCTTTTGAACTGTACTAAAGCATATGGTCTCTGGTCTTTTAGATAAAAAGCGATTAAGCCTTGTAAACTCCGGCGTGCCAAGCTTTATCGTTCTTAAGCATGATACTTTAGCCACATGGCCAAGGGATATGTTTAACATTTCAAATGCAAGAACCCATGCTAGTGGCTCAAAGTTTGCACATGACATGATCTTTCTCTTATCAAAGACAAGGCATGGATTATCGTCAGAGGAATTAAACTGAATAAGCAACTGCTTTTCTGCAAATTCCATTGCATCTTGAACTGCACCATATATATGCACAGTATCTCTAAATGAAAGTGGATCTTGAACTGGTTTTTCAGGATCTAGATCATATATGTAACTTCCTTCAAGCAATTTGGATACCCTTTTAGCTGTTTCCATTTGACCTTTATATGGTCTGACAATATGGGTTTCAGGGTCCAGTGGTGATGTATTGCCGTTTAATGCCTCTAATGACATGGCATATACGATTTCGGCAATATCCATGAAATCCTTTAACTCAAGTAGCGCACAAGCTGCCTGCCCTGCTGCAAATGAATTTGAGCTTACAATAGCAAGTCCATCCTTTGGCCCTAATACAATTGGCTGAAGGTTTTCTGCTTTAAGAGCTGTTAAAGAGTCCATTCTCTTTCCCTTATATGTAACTTCTCCTTCTCCCATCATAGCAAGTCCAATATGAGACAATAATCCAATGTCTCCTTCTCCAATGGAACCTCTTTCAGGAACTACAGGGTGAATTTTAAAATTAAGCATATCAGCATACATTTGAGGAATTTCAGGGCTTAATCCTGTGCAGCCAACCAACAATTCATTTAACCTGCAGAGCATAATTGCTCTTATTTCCTTTTCAGAAGCTTCTTCACCTACAGAAACACAGTGAGCAAGAATTAAATTTCTATTGTATTCTTGAAAAAACTCCTTCATAACTTTTTTATCCTTGTTCCAGCCAACGCCAGTGTTAAACCCATATATTGGAACATTTGAATCAACCAGATCAAATACTAATTGCCTTGAATCAACAAGTCTTTTCTTTGCCTCTTCACTTATTTCAACCTCTACACAATTTAACACAACCTCCTTAATATCTGCAAGAGTTAAATTGTGTCCATTTAATAATACTTTGTACATCATTACCACCTCTTAATTACACTATTATTATAAGTATACTATTTCAATTTATTAAAAAAAACATAAATTTTTATATATTAAACGCCTTTAAAAATCATAAAATATATCTTTAATAAAATAATTCTGGGCGAAAGCAAATGTATGCTTTCGCCCAAATAAATTCTTGTTTAATAAATACCTCCAATCAAATTAAGGAAGAACTTTGTTCATGCTTTAATCTTTAATAAAATTATGGCTCTTTTTATAAATGCGTGCTCGAGAAAATCAGATATTACTTTAATATTTAGATTGAATTTACAATATAAAAATCATATATTTAAAGTTTTGATATTACTTTAGTAACATAAATTCTACTGCATTTCATCTTTATCTAATTTTTATTTTTCAAGCACGCATTTTTGTAACAAGCCATAATTATTTATATTTTCTTTGATTTTGGTCTACCTTTTTAATATAAATACGTCCAACTGTGGAATCCCAAAAGCTATTGACTGCGGCAGAAACAATTGACATCTTAAAATTAACAGGAAACTTTACATTTTTATTTAAAATACTGACCTGGGTTTAAAGCAAATAATGCAATGATAATACTGTCATCCATTTAACACTATCAAATTTCAATTTACACTCTGATTTTGTACAACTCCTATGGCTGTAAAGAAAATTAAATAAATGCAGAAGAGTTTTTATATAAATTGCAGCTTGCGATAAGTTATTATACTAGCTAGTAAAATATGCTAACATAAGTTAGTGTATTTAATATGATTTTAACCATTTTAAACTTAATTGTCAACCATTTATTGCCAATTTTATAGGCGCTTTATCGAACATTTAAGTAAAACGTTTAATAAAAATTTCTAATTTAGTAAATATTTCATAATTCTAATCTAAAAATATAGTTAATATAGTCGAATATAGTTAAAGCAAAGAATAGGGAATTATTTGTGCAGAAAAATTTCGTAAAGAAATCACCCTTTTAAATTTTATTTCCTTTAATATCTAAATAAAACTCATAAGCCAGTTCATCATTTAACCCTTCGTGAACTATTTTATTAATAGCAAGAACCATGGCAAGTGGATCTTCAGCTTGAAATATATTTCTTCCCATATCAACGCCAGCTGCACCATCTCTTATTGCACAATAAGTTAAATTCAGTGCATCCTTTTCAGGAAGTTTCTTGCCTCCTGCCACTACAATAGGAGCAGGACATGCAGCTACCACATTTTCAAAATCTTCACAATAATAACTTTTAATTATCTGAGCTCCAAATTCAGAAAGCATACGAGTTGCAAGAAGAAAAAACTTTGTAGTTCTATCCATATCTTTTCCAACAGCAACCACGCCTAAAGTAGGTATTCCATAACGATTTCCCACATCTATGGTCTTGCATAGATTTTCAATGCTGCCCTTCTCACCTTTAGCTCCTATAAAAGTCTGAATGGCCATGCATGATGCATTCATCCTTATAGCATCTTCAATATTAACCCCTATTATCTCATGACTCATATCATCATCTAATACGCTGCTGCCTGCGGAGCATCTAAGTGCAATAGCTTTATTAAAATTTGGAGGCACGCATGTACGGATTCCACCTCTAGTTGCCATAAAGACATCTACAAAAGGAGCCAGTCTTGGAATTATAATATCCATTCTCTGGAGCCCAGATGTAGGCCCCATTATGTACCCGTGATCAAATGCCAACATAACTGTACGCTTAGTCTTAGGATTAAAAATTCTACTAAGCCTATCCTTCATTCCCCAATCTACATGATCCATTCCTTTAACATGAAAGCTTCCCTTTTGAGGAATATCAATGAAATAGTCTTTTAAATTTACATTTTCATCTTTTTCAGCCATAAAATTACCTCTTTAATTATTTTTTAAAATATGGAGTATTGCATGGTGCATTCCAATAATGCAGCAATTCATCATCCATTCTTGCTATAAACATCTGGAATCCAGCTTGTTCTTGAACTGTTAAAAGCTCGCCTACATATTTTGCAACAATCTCTATATTTTTTTCCTTTAGATATTCTGCACATTTTCTATATATTATAAATAATTCCATCAAAGTTGTAGCTCCAGTGCCATTTAAAATCAGCATTACCTTCTCACCCTCTTTAATTGATAAGTCATTCAAGAGAGCATCCACCATTATTACAGCAGTCTCATCTGCAGTTTTCATGGTTTGTCTTCCACCGCCGCCTTCCCCATGCTGTCCCATTCCAATTTCCATCTCATCTTCACCTAAATCTGAGAGCATATTTCCTGTTGCAGGATGTGTTGCACCTTTAACAGCAACGGCAAGAGTAGCCATATTATTTACAAATCTCTCTGCAATAGAAGCTACTTCTTCTAATGATTTACCACAAGAAGCTGCAGCACCTGCAATCTTATAAGTAGGAATACAACCTACAAGCCCACGTCTATCAAAGCTATTTTCCCTTGGAGCATTGGCTATATCCTCTTGAGTGACTACTTTTATAACATTGAGATTTTCTTTCTTACAAGCTTTCATAGTGAGGTTTCCAGTTAACATATCACCTGCATGGTTTAAAACTATATAGAGTACGCCTTTGCCCTTATCTGCCATCTTAATTGCATCAATACAAGCTCTAGGCCCAGGAGCTGAAAAAATATCTCCAACTACAGAAATATCTACCATACCTTCACCGACAAATCCTGAAAGCGCAGGTTCATGGCCGCTTCCCCCTTGAGTCACAATAGTAACACGGTCTGCATTATTTAATCTATTATTTACGATTAGATTTCCAGGTTCCATTGAAACTAAATCTTTATTTGCTAAAACAAACCCTTCTAAAAGCTCATTTGTTAAATTAGCTGGATCATTAATAAATTTTTTCATTAAAATATCCTCCTCTCTCAAATCCTTCTTTTAATCCCTTAAAAAGCAATGAAACGCTCACAGCACCTGGATCCTTCGTTCCTATTGATTTTTCCTTATAATTCTTGGAACGGCCATATTTTGCAGCATAATTTTTTGTTAAACTTGCTCCATTTATTGCAGCGCTTTCAGCAGCATTCAATATGGCAACGATGTCACAAGAAGCTTTCATGGCATCATCTACAGCAGGAATAAGCGCATCCATCATGGTCTTATCACAAAGCCTTGCGCAAGTTACGTTAAGCATAGCTTCCTTGCAACTATTTAACATATCCTTTAACATAGAAGCATCTATCTCTTTTGTATCTCTTAAAGGGGTTGCAAGTCCTTCAAAAAAAACACCGTACAGCGAACTTGCAGCACCTCCTCCAATGAACATTATCTCTCCACTTAAATCTTCAAGAAAACTGCATATAGATTCAGGTTCTTCTTTCCACTTATTTACTTTGTTACGCATGGTAAAAGCTATCTTATTTATAGTTATACCATGATCTCCATCGCCAAACTTAGAATCTAACTTACAAAGATATAGACTATTTTCTTCAAAAAGATCGCATACTCTCAACAACATATGGCTAAAAATATCCTTTGTTATGACCATTTATGTTAAAAATCCTCTCCTTTCTTTTTATCTAAATCTAGTTAATTTAATATTATAATAATTTAATATGTTGTGCTACTGATGCTCCCACACCTGAAGGAGTGGGGTTCTTAAATACATTGACTTTTTCTATACTCTCACTATGAAATAAATCTCATAGTTACAACATTATAGACGCTAATCAGTTTCTTTAAGACTTTCACTGCCAAACGTTACATTTAACGCATTAACGACAGGCCCACATCAAGACCTTTGTTTTTTTTTCTTTAAATTCCCATACTGGATATTTTTTTATCTTTGCTATTTTTCAATCTTTCGATTTCTCTATTATGAAGTATTTTAAAATTATCAAATTCGTTAAAACATAAACTTCTATCTATTTCTTTTAGATTATCTTTTATGTTCATTATTAGGAATGCGCTGTACACATCTCTTTGAATTTTAAATCCATGAAAGCCATTCCACCTTTCAGGCA
>JAVBPD010000058.1:0-60228 GCA_031549885.1 Clostridiaceae bacterium | reverse complement strand
ATAAAAATTGTATATGAATCTACACACCCCAATAGTCATATTGATTATTTTTTCTTGTTTTTTGCTAGGATCAATTTCTGTTTTGTATGCTCTATACATTTTTTTATTTCACTTCCATATTTTTATACTTTATATTATATTCGAATATATTTAACTATATTTTTATGAATTATTCATAACCTCCTTTTTAACAAGATCTGCAAGCTTCTTCTTAGCTCTATGTAATTTTATAGCCACATTATTTTCGCTTATATTGAGGATTTTAGAAATATCCCTGTGGGAAAGATCTTTAGCAAATTTTAAAAGAAATATAGACCTTGATTCCTCATCTAATTTGTCCAAAATTTTATAAATGTTAGTTGATGTTATTTTACTTATAACAAAATCCTCTAAATTAAAATCATCTTCAGAAGTTTCAGGTATTTCTTCTTTTGCATATTTTTTTTCCTTTACTACTAAAGATAATGATGTGTTCTTTACTATTGTTACCAAAAAAGATATGGTCATATTTGAATCCACATCATGGATTTTATGTAAATTTTTATAAATCCTCATAAACGCTTCATTAACAGAATCTTCTGCTAAATTATGATCCTTTAAAATCTCATAAGACTTATATAGCAAAAGTCTTTTATATTTGTCATAAATATATTCAAACTTATTTTTTTCATCATCTGATTTAAAAGATAAGAACATAATCATAAAAAAACTCCTACATACAAAGTTTGGGCTTTTGCACAACATTCTCATCATCTATTATAACTTATAAAAATAGAAAAATATTTCTAAAAGCTAAAAAATAATATATACTTAAATTATAATATAATTGGTAATAATATTATAAAATCAGTTGTAATTAAAAGGAGATTTTTTCATGCCTATTCATGTAACAGACGAAATAAGTCCCATGAAAAAAGTTTTATTGCATAAACCAGGTAAAGAATTAGAACAACTAGTTCCGCAATATCTTGTTCAACTGTTGTTTGATGACATTCCTTATCTAAAAGCTGCACAATATGAACATGATTATTTTGCAAACCTTCTCATCAAAAATGGTATTGAAGTTTTATACTTAGAAGACTTAATGGCTGAAACTATAGCTCAAAGTCATGAAATAAAGGAACAATTTTTAGATGATTTTATCGATGAAGCTGGCACAATAGCTATGCATCATAAGGACAGATTAAAAAAGTTGCTCATGTCCATAAATGATGAAAAAGAACTTATTTTAAAAACTATGGCAGGAATCAATTCAAAGAGCTTTCAAGGTGAAAATATAGGACCGCTTGTAAAATTGATTTCAAATAGCAATCAATTTATTTTAGAACCTATTCCAAATCTTTATTTCACTAGGGATCCTTTTGTAACCATTGGAAATGGTGTTTGTATAAATCACATGTATTCATTTACTCGCAATCGCGAAACAATTTACGGACGTTATATATTTAATTATCATAAAGACTATGCAGGTAAAATACCCTTCTACTATACAAATGATGCACCTTATAACATTGAAGGTGGAGATATTCTAATTTTAAATGAAAATGTTTTAGCTGTTGGTTTATCTCAAAGAACAAGTCCAGAAGCAGTTGAACTCTTATCTGATAACATTTTTTCAAATGAGGAAAGCAAAATAAACACTGTCTTAGCCTTTGATATTCCAAATTTAAGAACATATATGCATCTTGATACAGTGTTTACACAAGTAGATAAAAATAAATTTACTGTACACCCTGCTATATTAGATTATTTAGAACTTTATATAATTAAGAAAGTTCCAGGTAAAAAGTTTACTGCAAAAAAATCAGATTTAAGTTTAGAAGATACTCTTAAAAAAGTTTTAAATTTGGATGAATGTACTTTAATTTATTGTGGTGGAAAAGATCAAATTGCATCAGCAAGAGAGCAATGGAATGATGGGGCTAATACATTGTGCATTGCACCTGGAGTGGTTGTAACTTACGATCGCAATACTATAACAAACCAAATATTAATAGACAACGGCATAACTGTATTAACCACATTAAGTTCAGAACTTTCCCGTGGCCGTGGAGGACCACGCTGTATGAGTATGCCCCTTTTTAGGGAATAATTTTTTAATTAAAAGGAGAATTTTTGTGGAATTTAAATTACCAAATTACAATCCCCCTAATTTTAATGATGAAAAATTTCTCAATGCACCAGATGTTAAAATTTCTAAAGTTTTAAAAGATGGCATAGCGCCTGATTATTGTCACAGCACTTCTATGTTTCCTGAATATTTTAAAATAAATGGAAAATGGACTTTGGCAGAAGAAAGCCGCATGGACTGCACTGTAGTTGTTAGGCCAAGTGGCATTTTAGATGTTGTAGAAGCTCGCAACCTAAAAACTTGCGATGAGGTTATTTTAGGTAGAAGTGAAATTTGTGACGAAGGCATTTATGTGCATGTAAATGGATTTTTAAATAAAGAAGCTTTAGATGATAATTTTGTATTTAGAGCAAATCGCTCAAGAGAAACCGCTTTTTCAATGGACTATGATAACCTTTATGAACTTTTAAAATACGAAAAAAATCATGGAAATATAGTATGGGTCATGGGTCCTGCTTTTGCTTTTGATCAAGATGCAAGACACGCCATGCAGCGTATGATAGAAGAAGGTTTTGTATCAGGGATCTTAGCCGGAAACGCTTTAGCAACTCACGATTTAGAGGCAGGTTTTTTTAAAACTGCTCTTGGTCAAAATATATATGATCAAAAATATATGCCAAATGGCCATTATAATCATCTCGATGTAATAAACTCAGTTAGAAAAAGTGGTTCTATTCCAAAATTTATTGAAGATAATAATATTAGCGATGGAATAATGTTTGCCTGTGTAAAAAATAATGTTCCATTTGTTTTAACAGGTTCAATAAGAGATGATGGCCCTCTTCCTGAAGTAATTGGAGATGTATATGAAGGCCAAAGTAAAATGCGAGATATAGTAAGAAATGCAACTACAGTTATATGCCTTGCAACTCAGCTTCACACAATAGCAACAGGCAATATGACCCCTTCTTTTAGAGTTCAAAATGGTGTTATTAGGCCATTATATATTTATTCTGTGGATATGTCTGAATTTGTATTAAACAAACTTTCTGATCGTGGCAGTCTTAGCGCAATAAGCATTGCAACAAATGTGCAGGATTTTATTGTTCATGTCGCAAAGGGTGTTAAAGTAATTTAAAAGAGGTGAAATTTATGGTAAATTTAAAAGGAAGAAGTTTTTTAACATTAATGGATTTTACAGGGGAAGAAATTAGATATCTCCTTGATTTGTCTCATGATTTAAAGAAAAATAAAAAAAATGGAATTTATAATAAATCATTATTAAATAAAAATATCGCTTTGTTATTTGAAAAAACATCAACTCGTACTCGTTGTGCATTTGAAGTGGCTGCCCACGATGAAGGAGCTCATGTTACTTATATAGATTCTCACACCTCTCACATGAGTAAAAAAGAATCCATAGAAGATACAGCTAAAGTTTTAGGAAGGTTTTATGATGGAATAGAATATAGAGGATTTAATCAATCTACAGTAGAAGACCTTGCAAAATACTCTGGAGTCCCTGTATGGAATGGATTAACCGACGTGGATCATCCAACACAAATCTTAGCTGATTTTATGACTATTGAAGAGCATGTAGATAAACCTTTAAAGAACTGCAAAATTGTCTTTTGTGGTGATATAAGAAGTAATATGGCTTATGCCTTTATGTATGGCTGTGTTAAAATGGGCATGCATTTTGTAGGCTATGGTCCTAAAGAATTACAAGTAGATGAGAATGTTTTAGAAAGCGTAAATAAGGTAGCTTCTGAAACAGGCGCTAAAATTGAAATATGCCATGATTCATCTTGCCTTGATAAAGCCGATGTTTTATACAGCGATGTTTGGGTATCAATGGGTGAAGAGCATCTTATAAAAGAGCGTGTGGAAATACTCACTCCTTATCGCATTACTATGGAAACTCTAGCTTTAACTAATAATCCAAAGGTTATATTCCTGCACTGTTTGCCAAGTTTCCATGATTTAGATACTTACACTGCTAAAAGCCAAATGGATTTAGGTTATGATATAAGAGAGGTTACGGATGAAGTCTTCCGCAGCGAAAATTCCAAAGTTTTTGATGAAGCTGAAAATAGAATGCATACTATAAAAGCTGTGATGGTTGCAACTTTAGGAGAATAAAATACTTAAAAAATATGAGTAGTTTTTACTCATATTTTTTTTATAATAACTTATCTCTCTTTACTGGGGTTTCTTTATAAGTTCATAAAGTTTTTTGTTAATAAATATTTTTTCTCTTCCTATAATTTCAGAAATTAAAAATCCTTCATGTTCTAAAACATTTAAGTAATTAGATGATGTTTTTCTTGTAATGTTTAATCCATCCTTAATATAATCTATTTTAGTATAAAATTCTATAAAGAGTAAGTTTATTAGATCCTTTGAATACATTTTAGGAAGCTTTATTTTGATATTATTTGTCATTTCTTCCATTAAATCATTTATATGTTTAATAATTTGTAATGTATCTTTTGAAGTTTCTTCAATTCCTAATAAAATATAAACTATATACTCCTCCCATTTATTGTGAGTATTAACCATTTGCAATAAATTATAGTATGAAGACCTATTATTAATAATATATTTGCTTAAGTAAAGTATGGGACTATCAAGCAAACCTTTTAATACAAGATAAAGGATATTTATTATCCTTCCAGTTCTTCCGTTTCCATCATAGAAAGGATGAATAGCTTCAAACTGATAATGAATAATTGCAAGCTTAATTAAACAATCTATGTCATGAAATTCATCATCGTTTATGTATCTCTCTAAATTTGACATATAATCAAGGATTACTTTTTCTCCTACAGGTGGCGTGTAAACGACCTGATTTGTTAAGTCATTTTTTAAAACAGTTCCTGGAATTTTTCTTATTCCTGTTTTACTTCCCTCTATAAATCCTTGTATTTCAATAATCATTCTTGTAGTTAATAAGCCATTTTCCTTAATCATATTATATCCAGCCCAAATTGCTGATCTATAATTAACTACTTCTTTTGCTGCATAATCATTGTAATCAGCCACCATTGCTTTATATATTTCATCATGAGTTGACACTATGTTCTCTATTTCTGAGCTATCCTTTGCTTCATTTATTGTCATAGCATTTATCAAAATATTTTTATTCGGTATTGTTTCTGAATAACCTTTAAGCTCTGCTAATGCTCTATTTGTTTTTGCTAATTGCTTTAATATTTCTATGCTTTCAAAATTTAATTTTGGTGGCAACATTGCCAATAAATTATTATCCAAATTTTCACTTCCTTTAACTTAAAAAAACATGAGTAATTTTTACTCACGTTTTTCTAATGTGGGTAAATTTTTAATTTTTTTACCTACATTGTATAGATTTTAAATAATAATTGCAACATTTTTTACTTATATATCCGTATAACTTTTCAATTTTTAAAAAATAAACATTTAATAGAAGAGTAAAAATTGCTATAATTATTAATATTAATTATGGAGGTTTACTGATGAAACATTTAGGTACAAAAACCTTAAATACAGATAGATTAATACTGCGCCAGTTTGTTGTTGAAGATGCTGATGCCATGTTCAATAACTGGGCAAATGACCCTGAAGTTACAAAATATTTAACATGGCCAGTTCATAAAAGCCCTGAAATTAGCAGAAATGTATTATCTGATTGGGCAAGTCAATACAACAAAGATGATTATTATCAATGGGCTATTGCTTTAAAAGAAAATGTTAATGAACCAATTGGAAGCATTTCTGTCGTTCATAAGAATGATTCTATTGAAATGGTACATATTGGTTACTGCGTAGGAAAAAAATGGTGGAAACAAGGGATTACGTCAGAAGCTTTAGCTGCACTAATTAAATTCTTTTTTGAGGAAGTTTGTATAAATCGAATTGAATCACGCCATGATTCAAATAATCCTAATTCTGGAAAAGTAATGATAAAATGCGGCATGCAATATGAAGGAACGCTTAAAGAAGCAGACTTAAACAATCAAGGAAGATGTGACAGTGTTATGTATGCCATTTTAGCTAAGGATTATAATATTAAAAAAATTTAAATAAACAGCTCTATGGTTTTAAATTTCCATAAGAGCTGTTTTGTTTATATTTTTAATAATAACATATTCATTCCCCTCACAATAAACCGAGCCTATTTTTATTTTAGGTTTTGTTTTTCCGTGAAAATCGCTCCCTGAAGTCATTAAAACATTTAATTCTTTTGCTTTTTCTTTATAGAATTTAGTTTTTTCCTCTGAATGATAGCTGCTATAAACTTCTATGCCACAAACCCCTTCATTTATTATTTTACTTAAAATATTTTCATCTCCCCAAATATTTACTCCAGGGTGAGCAAGGATAGGAATACCACCAGATTTTTTTATATGATAAATAGCTTCTTTTAAACTTATATATTCTACTTTAGCATAGCAGAGTTTTCCTTTTGAACAAAAGTCCCAATAAAAATTTACATATGGATTATCGCCTCTCTCTCCTCCTTGAAAATACGGTCTAAGCAAAATATTGTTTCTATTTTTTTCATTATTTAAAGAAGCTTCTGCAATCATTTCACCTGTTACAACTCCGTTTTTAGAAAGCTTTGATATTTCATCTAAATCAACATATATGCCTAATTCTTGAACTAATTCAATTCTCTCTTTAGAGGCAAGTTGCTCTTTATACAATATATCATTTTCAATTTCTAAAAATCCAGAATATTCTTCATCAATAAAGTAACCAAGCACGTGAATGTTAACACCTTCATAAAAACAATCAAGTTCAATGGCTGGAATTAATGTTAATCCAAAATTCTTTGCTGCATCCCTTGCTTCTTTTATTGCACCTGCACTATTATGATCTGATATTGCAAAAGTTTTTACACCATTTTCAAAGCACATTTTAACAAGATCTTTTGGAGAATATTCTCCATCATCACTATAACTTGAATGCATATGTAAATCTATAAAGCTCATACTTTATCCCCCTTTTTATTATATTGTGAACTCTCCCCATGACTAAAGGAGGCCACTGAAAAAGTATATTTTTTTAAACAGTGGTGAAATTTATTCACCATTTTAATATTAAATAATCATATTTTATGCATTTTATACTCCACTTTTATATTAAAAATACATATAAAAATGGGATTGTATAATTCATTAAATGGTTTTTCAGTGGCTTCGACTAAAGTCAGGGGCTTCGTCAAAGAAGTTTGATAGTCTAAGCTATCCTTATTCTTACAGGCGTATCCACTTCGCCCCTACTGTATAGGATACTAAGATCCACAACGCTACTTTTTTTCATTATATTTAATGCTCCATTAATATCTGCATTTAAAAAAATGCCTTTTTGTGTTTTATATAGACCACGTTTTATTCTTTTACCTTTGAATCTATATTCTTTTGGATTGTCATCATTATACTTTGGGAGTTTGTCATTGTCCCAAAAACTAGATTTACTTGTATAGCTTTCTTCCTGTTTAACAAAAGTAATACCATAGAATTTACACAAGTATTCAATTTTTTCTTTGATATTAGCTACTGGTATATTTACAAAGTTTTGATTACTCACTTTACCAATATTAATATTTTTCTGCAATGTTTCATTATACCCTATTACTAGAGTTCCTATATCGTTATTGATACAGTAGTTAATTATATATTTGCAGGTTTTATTAATATAGTCATTTACTTGGTTATTTCTTTTATTGGTTATGATACTTTGTAACTTTGTAGTACCTTTAATCTTTTGTTTATCTTTGATACTTTGTAATTTTGAATTATATTTGTTATACCACTGGTTAATTGATTTTAGGCGTTTGCCATCTATTATGAATGACTTCCCAGTACTTGTAACGCAAGTACAAAGATTATTTAACCCAATATCAATGGACAATCCATTTGATTTATTTAATACCTTTGAATCCTCTACAACCTCATATGTGTATTGAATTTCAAAGAACCTGCCTTTTGATTTTGGTATTATTTTAATCTCTTTAATATTTTTGTCTGCAAGTATTGGTGGTACATTAATTGTAATTTGATTATGGTCTTTCTTGTAACTGTGAGAGTATGGAATTGTTAGTTTGTTATCTTTGATATTAATCATAGCAATTACTAAACTAAACAATCCATCCTTTTCTAGGTAATGTGGTAATCTAATAGATCTAAGGTCATATTTACCTTTTTTAGCAAGCTTAATTAAGCCAAAAAAGCTTTTGAATGTTCCATCAACTTCTTTTAAAATTTGTTGTGCCATATTGCTATTTAAAGTTTTGTAGTTTTCACTGTTTTTTAAAAGATGATAGTTTTTCTCATAGTTAAGATATTCTTTCTCTTGAAAGTAATATTGACGAACATTATACATGCCTTCATTGTATAGATTTTTAGCTATATGACAAAGATTTTTCAAGTTCAAATATTCATCTTTTGTTAAGTTTTTTACCTGCTGTTTAATACACAAATATATTGATATCACCGCCTTTCTACTACTAATTATATGATAACTTAATACATTAATCAATTATTAGTAAAAATTAATTCAAAAGGTTTTATATTAAAGTATTTTCAAAGAAAATAGATGCCTTATATCCCTACTACTAAAGTAGAGGGTTTTACGGCATCGTTTGATAAAATATAAGCACTTAAATTCTTTACTTTATAAAAAATTTAACTATTGATATAATTAACTCAAGGAGGATTTATATATGAAAAAAAATTTCACTTATACTAATGAAAACACTTCCCAGATTTCTTTTCCACTTGGCGGCATAGGATCTGGTTCAATAGGTTTGTCTGGAAATGGCAGGCTTATAGACTGGGAAATCTTTAATAGGCCAAACAAAAAAAGTACCAATGGATATAGTACTTTTGCAATAAAGGCATATGATGGTGAAAACCTCATTGATTATAAAATATTAAATGGAGATTTTTTACCTCCTTACATGGGGGAAATTGATAGAAATAAACCACATAAACACATAGGCTTTGGGGTAGGTCCAGACGAAAATACATTTGCTGGCTTTAGACATTTTAAAGAAAGCTCCTTTACAGGTGAATTCCCCATTGCAAAGATAGACTTTAAAGATGAATCTTTTCCTGGGAATATAACAATGGAAGCGTTCAACCCCCTTATCCCATTAAACGATTTAGATTCCAGCATTCCAGGGGCATTTTTTGAAATAACCGTTTTAAATACATTTGAAAAAGAAGTGGAATATGGCATTTGCTTATCTGTATCAAGCCCCTTTGATTTTGACCAAGCGAATAATTTAAAAAGCACTAAAAAAAATGTGAATTACATTAAAATTGGCAATAAATCTATAAAAGACGATGATCCAAAATATGGTGATATAACCATTGCAACAGATTGTGATGATATAAGCTTTCAAGAATATTGGTATAGAGGTTTTTGGAAAAATAACCTTGAAATGTTTTTAAATGATTTTACTTTAGATAAAAGATTTCTAAATAGAAATTATAAATCTCCTTCCTCTGAACATTTATCAATACCATTTCTAAAAGATACATCAAGCCTTTGCGCCCACATTAAATTAAAACCAAAAGAGAAAAAGGCGGTTAAATTTATTATAACTTGGAATTTTCCTAATATGTATAATTATTGGGAAAAAGATGTAGATAAAACCCCTTGGAAAAATTATTATTCTACCATTTTTAAAGATTCCACCAAAAGCGCTCTTTACTCTTTTGAAAATTGGGAAAGGCTTGTAGGAGATACAAGATTATTTAAAGAAGCATTATTTTCCTCAAGCCTTGATGAATGGGTTTTAGATGCTGTGTCTTCATGTATTTCTGTTTTAAAATCCCCCACATGTTTAAGGCTTACAGATGGAACATTTTATGGTTTTGAAGGTTGTGGTGATAATACAGGTTACTGTGAAGGTTCCTGTACTCACGTTTGGAATTATGCCTATGCACTTCCATATCTTTTCCCTAAGCTTGAACAAAGCATGCGCACTGCAGACTTTAAATATAACCAGCTTGACGATGGCTATATGAGGTTTCGTTTGCATCTACCTTTAGGAGAATATAAGCTAAATGAATTAGAAGAGAGACCTTGTGTAGATGGTCAAATGGGAGGCATAATAAAATCTTATAGGGACTGGAAAATTAGTGGAGATGGTAAATGGCTTAAAGATAATTGGCCTTATATAAAGAAATCTTTAGAATTTGCATGGGCTAAAACCAATAAATATCTTTGGGATCCTGATAAAGCTGGTGTTATAACTGGAAGGCAGCATCATACTTTAGATATGGAACTCTTTTGCGCAAATTCTTGGTTAAATGGCTTTTATTTAGCTGCGCTTAAGGCTGGTTCTGAAATAGCAAAATTTATAGGTGATGATGATTCTTCAAAATTGTATTTAAGTCTATTTGAAAAAGGAAAGCAATTTACTGATTCTAACCTTTTTAATGGCCAGTATTATTTTCAAAACATCAATTTATCTAAAAGAGAACTTCTAGAGCCTTATAATTGGGATCCTTCCATTTTAAGCTATTGGAACAATGAGAAAAATCAAATATCGTACCAAATTGGAGAAGGCTGTGAAATAGATCAAGTTGTTGCCGGTTGGCATGCAAATTTATGTGGTTTAGGGGAAATTTTTGATAAAGCTAAAGTTAAATCTGCTTTAAAATCAATATATAAATATAATTTTAAATCTATGAGAGATGTTACAAATGTATGGAGATTATTTTCTATTAACGATGAAAAGGGCGTTATAATATGTTCATGGCCAGAAGGCACAAGTAAACCTAGCATACCGCTAACATACAGCTATGAAACCATGACAGGTTTTGAATATGCAGTTTCCTGCCACATGCTTCAAGAGGGAATGATAGATGAGTCATTAGAAATTGTTAAAGCTATAAGAGATAGATTTGATGGAATAAAGAGAAACCCTTGGAACGAATTTGAATGTGGTAGCAATTATGCTAGAAGCATGGCTGCTTACAGCCTTTTATTAACTTATAGTGGTTTTAGATATGATGCCGTTGAAAATCATTTAGAATTTTACCCTATAAATCTTAAATATAACACCAAAAATAATTGCGATAATTTAACTTATTTCTTTACATCCTCCCATGGATGGGGAACAATAAGCTATGATGAAAATGAAGTTATTATAAAAATTCTTTATGGCAGAATAGATATTAAAACTATGAATATACTAAATAAAAAGATTGTTTTTGATGATATAAAATCCATTGATAAAAATATGGAACTTAAAATTTTATTAAATTCATAAAATAAAGCTGTCTTGCTATATTAAGTAAGACAGCTTTATTTTAACTTTTCATTCCTGATAATGCTATTCCTTCAATAAATTGTTTTTGGAAAATCAAGAAAATCACAATTAATGGTATTATTGCCATTAGAGCACCTGCCATTAAAAGAGGATATTTCGTTGCATATTGCCCTTGAAAGATGCTAAGCCCTGGGGATAAAGTCATTTTTGTTATAGAGCTATTGACAATTGTTGGCCATAAAAGATCGTTCCAAGAAAATAACATTGTAAATATGGATAAGGATATAAGCCCTGGTTTTGCAAGAGGAAGCGATATGCTAAAAAATATCTTCCACCTTCCACACCCATCTATAGTTGCAGCTTCTTCAAGTTCCACCGGCAATGTCATAAAAAATTGCCTTAAAAGAAATGTGCCATATGCAGTAAATAAATTAGGCAATATTAGTGCAGTTAGTGTATCTAAAAGCCCCAACTGTTGCATGGTAATATACTGAGGCAAATAAAATACTTGACCTGGCACCATAAGAACTGACAACACTATAGTAAAAATAATATTTTTAAATGGAAAATCAAGTCTAGCAAATGAATAAGCAGCCATAGCCGCAATAAAAGTTTGGCCAAGTGTAACAACAATAGTAACAATGATGGTATTTAAATATAATTTGCCAAAGGGAACTGATTTAAATACTTCTACAAAATTATTCCATTGTGGCACTACTGGAAATAAACTAGGTGGAATTAAAATACTTTCATGGTAAGTCTTTAATGATGTAATTATCATCCAAATAAAAGGAAGAATCATTATAATAGCACCTAAAATGAGCACAAGATATACCAAAAATTTATAAATTCCATTTACTTGCTTCATAAAAATTCCCTCCTTTAATCATAATTAACCCACTTCTTTTGTAAGAGAAAATTAAGCGCTGTAATAATTAATGTACATGCAAAAAGTACTACGGCTATTGCTGCTGCATATCCTTTATTGTTCATAGTGAATCCTTGTTTATAAAATAAATATGCTATAGAAGTTACACTTTTAAGAGCAGGGTTTGTGTTATTAAATATTATAAAGATAATATCATATAGTTGAAGTGCTCCTATTATACTGGTTGTTACATGAAAAAACATAGTTGGAGTTATCATAGGAAGAGTTATTTTAAAGAATATTTGAAGAGGATTTGCCCCATCAAGCTCTGCAGCCTCATAAAATGAGGAAGGAACCCCTTGAAGACCTGCTAAATATAAAATTATAGATCTTCCAAGTGAAAGCCACACTCCTAAAATTACAACTAAATACATTGCAAATTTAGGGTCGCTAATCCAATTTACTTTTTCAAATCCAAACACACCAATTAAAGAATTAAAAATACCATATTGCCCATTAAAAATCCATTTAAATATCATTGCCACAGCTGTAACCATAGTTACAGCTGGCAAGAAGTAGACAATCCTAAAAAAGCTCTTTCCCTTAATTTTTTGATTAAGCATTGAAGCAAATAAAATGGAAAAAATCATAGATAATGGAACCATACATACTGTGTATATTAATGTATTTTTTAGGGATCCTATTAATTCTGGATCTTTCATAAGCTGAATATAATTTTCAAGTCCTATGAAGGTAGTTCCCCCAAACATGCCCCATTTAGTAAAACTATAATAAATTGTCTTAAAGACTGGATATATATAAAAAATTAAAAGCCCAAGTAAAAGTGGTAGAATAAATAAATATCCATTTATTACATCCTCTTTTTTATATTTGTTTTTTCCTTTTATCAAGGTTACTACCTCCCATTACTTAAAATTTTCATCTTTATTGTTGACTAAGGACTTCATTTTGTTTTTCTGTTATAATTTTGCAAGCATCTTCAACAGTGCCTTCTCCATTCCATACTGGAACTAAATATTCATATTCAAAATTTTGTGCAGCAGAAAAATTAGGTATATTAGGTAAGTGAGTTGCAAATTTTACAGAATCAACAAAAGCTTTTAAATTTTTATCAGGGAATGCGTTAATCCACTCATCTTGAGTTCCACTATAAGAAGGTATAACTATTCCAGCTGCAGCTACTTCTTGATTTGCACGTTCACTTGATAAAAATGTAACCCATTTTTTTGCCTCATCTATGTGTTTACTCTTTGAATAAATTACATTTCCTAAAGAATTAGAAGTTGTTCCGTTTACTTTTCCTTTAGGTAACATAGCAACATCTAAATTTGCTTTACCATAATCATCATTGAAATAAATTGTTGCATTCCATGATCCATCTGCTATCATTGCAACTTTACCTGACAATAACATATCTTTAGCTGGAGTATTTGCAAGATCTGCTGCATTTGGTGAAGAGCCATCTTTTACAAAGCTATACCAATAATTAAGTGCTTCAATTACAGCTGGATCTGAAAAATTTGATTTCCCATCAGCAGTAAATGGTGAAGATCCATTTTGATATATAGCCTCATAATATCCACCTTGCCAATCAGCTGAAGCGATAATACCATAGACTCCCTTTTCCTTGTTTGTAAGCTTTGCTGCTGCGTCTTTCATGTCGTCCCAAGTCCATTGATCAGTTGGTAGTGGAACTCCTGCTTCTTCAAATAATGTTTTATTATAATACAAACCTACTGTATCAAAATCTCTTGGTATACCATAAAGCTTTCCATCTCTTGTATAAGCTTCTATATGAGTTTCAGGGAATTTAGACTTATCAATCCCTAAATCATCTAGTGGAATAATAATGTCATTTTTGATGTAATCAGTAGCTCTTGGTATATTTAACCAAAATACATCTGGACCATTGCCAGCAGTTACTGTTGTTTCAAGTTTTGTCCAATAATCTTTCCAAGCTGTAGTTTGTATTTCAATATGGATATTTGGATTTTCTTTTTCAAATTCATCTGCTAATGTCTGCATAACTGGAAGTTGTCCAGT
Source organism: Clostridiaceae bacterium (assembly GCA_031549885.1). Taxonomy (GTDB): domain Bacteria; phylum Bacillota; class Clostridia; order Clostridiales; family Clostridiaceae; genus WQUF01. Next base: position 45,954 of record JAVBPD010000058.1, on the reverse strand, counting down.
ATCCCAAAGAGCATAAGTAATAGTTACTTTATCAGAGCTTTTTTGTGCCTCTGTTGCATCTTGGGCAGTTGTATCTGCTTTAGTTTCATCAGCTGTAGTGTTTGTGTTATTTGATGAAGGTGCTTGACACCCCGAAAGTAAAGTTAATCCTAAAGCAAACATTGATATCATACTTACTAATTTTTTCATTTTGTATCCTCCGTTTTTATAAACTTAAAATATAGTCAAATGCCTTTGATGTATCTTCAATTAATTGATCTGGATTTTCATTATAAGGAGAAAGCTCAGCTGTAATAAATCCATCATAAGATATACCTTTAATAGCTTTTATTAAAGATATATAATCCATATCACCTTGTAATAAATTTTTAAAACCATGAATATTTCCTATTGTTTTGTCAAAATCTTTAATATGAATCCTGCAAATCCTACTGCCTAAAATACTAATCCATTGCTCAGGAAAGCCAAATTGCAAAACATTGCCTGCATCAAAATATGCTTTTACATATTCACTATTTATAGAATCTACAAAATCTCTAAATTCTAGAGGGCTTAATAAAAATTTATTCCAAACATTCTCAAGACCAATATAAACCTTTTCTTTTTCTGCAAACTCCTTAAGCTCTAAAAAAGCATCTTTTGAACGACTATATGCTACATCATAAGGCACATCTTTTGTAACAAGGCCTGGAACTACTAAAATAGCATCACATTCAAAATACCTTGCAGCTTTTATCATTTTTTTGACAATATGCTTACCATATTCCCTTTTGTTTTCATCATTATCTGTTAAAGAATATGTCCAATGGAGTCCTGTAGATATACCTGAAACTTTTAGACCATAGCTTTTTATTACATCAAATGTATTTTTATAATCAGCTTCCTCCATATCGACAGTTAAAACTTCATTGTCTTTTAAACCTAAGTCCTTTACTATGGTTTCTCCTTGATGGCTTTTGCTCATATTTAACTCAATGTATTCAAAACCGCTTTTTTTACAAAGTAAGCATATTTCATCTAAAGTCTTACCCTCAGCAAAGCACCAAGCATTAATTGACTTTTTCAAATTTTCACCTCTTTTTCAAATTATGATCATATGCCATAAGTGCAATCTTTAAAGCATATAACCCATCCTCACCAGTTACAGGAGACGGCCTATCATTTTCAATAGCGTCTATAAAATCTTTAATCATTTCAAAATCCATATCAACTCCAAAATTATAATGTATAGGCTTTCTAGCTTCATCTTCATATAAAAATCCTCTTTCAGAAAAAGCATCTACTTTGATTGAACCTTTAGTTCCATGAAAATCTAAAACTACATCTCCCCATGCTGGATATAGCTTAGGTCTATTCCAAGAAGTATCAATACTTGCAATAGCTCCATTTTCAAATTCAATTAAAAGAAGTCCACTATCTTCTACGCTTAAATCATGAAATAATGTATCCATAACAGCTTTTACTTCTTTTACCTTTAAATTTAAAACCCAGTGAATTATATCTGCAACATGGACAGTATGATCTATAACAGAACCTCCACCAGATAAATCTTTATCAATAAACCAGCCACCTGGCATGGAGCCATGATTTGTTGCAACAATTGAACGAATATCTCCAATTTCACCTATATTTTTCTTCAACTCTTTAATTGGTGTGCTATATCTAACAGGAAAGCAAATCATTACTTTTACTTTATTCTCATAGGCACAATTAATAATTTCCATTGCATCTTCTTCGTTTGTTGCTATAGGCTTTTCTAAAATTACATGACATTTATTTTTACAAGCTATAACAGAGTAATATTTATGAAGGCTATTTTCTGAACAAATAACAACAGCATCTGGCTTTAAATCCATTAAAGTATTTATATCTTCATAGAACTTTAAATTGTTTTTCTCGCAAAATCCCTTAGCAATTTTTATATTCTTATCAGTAAGTCCAATTATATCTACATTTAAATCCTTTAAAGCATCGGTATAGCTTTGGATATGCATATGTGCACAGCCTAAAATTGCAATCCTCATTTCACATCCTCCTTATCTTTTGTTATTATAGAAATAATATCCAAAACATCTTTTCTATTTCTTTCATTTTCACATTTAAAAGCTAAGTCAATTACAGATGTATTTTGTCTATGAGGGTAAAAAATAATGCTTTCTTTATCGCTATCGTATTCAGTTAATCCTTTAGTTCCTGCAGCTTCTATTCTAAATGTTTCTATAGCAGGTATATCATAAAAATTTACGGATATATGGCTTAAACTTTTATTTTTGTGCTTCATAATAATAATAGTGTTATAAAAATCTACAGTTTTTGAATATATTTCATCTGGTTCTCCAAGGATATCTAACATAAATTCTAAATCTTCATATAAAATAAACTCTAGAGCTTCTTTTTTTGATGTATCCTTAAGTGAAATTCCTCTGTAAATTCGTACCATCTGAGGAATGCCTATTTTATCCGCTTGTATTATATTTTTTACACGATCATAATGCTCTGCATTCAATTTATTTCACCTCTCATATTTATAAATGTACAACTTGATTTTTGTAAATTGATTCCTGTGCTCTTAAGCAGGTCAAATAAGAAATAAATGAGCTTTTTATATTTGCAACAGGCTCTTTACCTGTGTTACAGCATTCAATAAAATCATTTAAAAGTCCTATATCTCCTCCAGAATGAACAAGATTATTTGTATTTATATTAAATGTATCTACATTATTATTTTCCCTATATGTTATTGTTATAACATTGCTTTTATCATCGAATTCAAGCTTGCCCTTTGTACCTATAAATACAAATTGCCTTTTATAATCTGGCGCAAACTCACAAAGAGTATAATTTGCCTTTGCACCATTTTCATATTTGATCATTACTGTTTGATTATCATCAACATCTATTTCAGGTGCATACACACAATAATCTGGCCAATTATCATTCCAATTTATATTTTTAACAATCTTTCTATTAACTAAGCTTTCAACACAATCATAATTATGATCACATGTCTTACATCTTGTTTCATTTGTGATTTTATCATTAAACGATTTTCCTAAACCATTTTCTCCAAAAACATTTAAACCTCCAAAGGCTACTATATCCTTTGGCATATCATTTATAATCCAATTTATAACATCAATAGAATGAGATGCTTTTTGAGTTAAAAGGCTATAAATAGTCTCAGACTTTCGATGCCAATCGTGAAAAAAAGCATATCCTCCATAGCTAATATTATCAATAACATTTGCTAAAATCACATTTCCTATAGTACCATCTGATATGAGCTTCTTTGCCCTCTCATAAAGAGGAGCATATCTTAAAACATATCCAACAAGAAAAGTCTTATCATAACCTTTAAGCAGTTCATTAATCTCCCTAGCTCTATCATAAGTCGCCTCAAGAGGTTTTTCACAAAGAATATGCTTATGATACTTTATAGCTTCTTTGCAAATATCTAAATGAGAGTTATCTGGGGTTGCTATCATAACAGCATCAATTAATGGGTTTTTAATTAAATCTTCATAATCTTCATAAATTAGAACATCGTCATCTTTAAAAAAACTATGCCTATTTTTATCTTTGTCGCATACTGCTAAAAGGCTTGCTTTAGGATTTTGCATAATTACATTTTTTCCAAATTTACTGCCTCTATTACCAAGCCCAATAACTCCAATATTAAGTTTTGCCACTAAAATACCTCCTTTATCCTTCAGAAATAGCTTTCACTGATGTTAAGTATTCTGTTGGTGTCATACCATAATACTTTCTAAACGAAGTTGAAAAATAGTGTATAGAATCAAACCTTAACAAGTTGCTTATTTCAGTAAAATTATAATTTTCTTCTCTAATTAAGCGCTTTGATTCTTCCATTTTAAGTTGATTAAAGTACCACATGATGCTTACACCAGTTTCTCTTTTAAAAAGTACTTTTAATTTTGTTTTGCTTACATAAAATTTTTTATATATATCTTCAAAGCGAATGCGATTATAAATATTTTCTTCCATATATTCAATAACTGCTTTAACTAAATCCATCTCTATTTTTTCTTTCACAAAAAATGAGGACCTTATCTTATTAACGCCCTGCACATTTTGACGATAAATTTGAATCAAAAGATACTCTAAAGCTGCGTACATAAGCTGCATAGATCCAAACATATCCTCTTTATAATCTTCTGGAAGTACATATAATAATCCTAAATCTTCATAATACTGCTTAGCCTCTCGTATAATTTGGCCAATCATATATTTATTTTCATCATTAAGTTGAATTATCTTATTTTCAAAAAAAGTCATCGCAGCTGAATTTGTTTCAAAGCTCATAACGATAGCATTAGGAGCTACATTTCCGGTTGTATAAATAGCATGAAATTCATTTGGCTTGTGGAAAATCATATCCCCTTGTTTTAAACGGTAACCCTTTTCTCCAGCGATTATATCAATTTCACCTTTATCTACATATAGAAATTCCCAAAAATTATGACATTCACCTTTAAAAACATAGGTGTTGGAAAACTCTCTATAATAAATGGAGTTAATTCTCCAAATATCAATGACCTTTTCAAGCATTGATCAAGCATCTCCAATTCTTTTTCTAATAAATAAAATAGCTGTAAAACTATTATGAAACAAATTCTATAATTTGAAAAGTATATTTCAAAATTAATGACGTTTTTTATAAAGTTACAGTCCTTTTTTCTAAATAATCCTTTTTGCTCAGGATTTAGTATATACTTGAATGACAAACTTAATTGAAAATATTTCGGAGGAAACTAGTATGTTAAAAGTTGGTTTAGTTGGTCTTGGCTTTATGGGCACAAGTCATTTTAATAATTATTTAGAGCTTATGAAAAATAAGGCTCAGGTTAAATTAGTAGCCATAGCAGATGTGGATAAAAATAAATTTAGTGGCACTGGAACTGCAGGTAATTTAAATTCAGGTTCTTTAAATTTAGATTTAACTCCTTATAAGTTATATACTGATATGGTTGAAATGATTAAAAATGAGGATTTAGACTATGTAGATCTATGTTTACCTACTTATCTTCATGGGCCAATGGCCATTGAAGCAATGAAAAATGGATGCCATGTATTTTGTGAAAAACCAATGGCCATAAGCAGCAAAATGTGCCAGGATATGATAGATACATCAATTGAAACTGGCAAAATCACAATGGTAGGCCATACTCTTCGTTATTGGAATGTTTATGAATATGCTAAAGAATGCATAGAAAAAAAGACATATGGTGATGTTGTAAGTGGTTACTTTTTTAGAGGAGGTCAAACTCCAATTTGGTCATTTGAAAATTGGCTTCTAACAAAAGAAAAATCTGGAGGTTGTTTACTTGATCAGCATGTGCATGATGTAGATGCAATTAACTGGTTATTTGGAATGCCTTATGGTGTATCAACATCTGCAAAGGTCATAAATGAAGGAAATGGTTATGATGTTGTCTCTACTAATTATCTTTATGAAGATGGTAAAGTTATAAATGCCCAAGATGACTGGACTATGAACGGAAATGATTTTAAATTTACTATGCTCTATAGAATTAATTTTGAGCGTGGTACACTTGTATACGAAAAAGGAAAGCTAACAGTATATCCTGTTGGCAGCAGCATGTTTGAACCTGAACTTTCAAAGGAAGATGCGTATTATAAAGAGCTTCGCTTATTTATTGAAGCTTTAAACGGAACTCATAAAATGGACTTTATTGGACTTTTAAATAGCCATAAAAAAACTATTGAACTAGCTGAAGCTGAAGTAAAATCTGCTGATTCAAAATCCCAAGTAGTTTTGCTTTAATTTTTAAAATCGCTATAAATTTAAAGAGTTAGGCTTAAAAATTTGACTCTTCATCAAATTCATGACATTAAAAAAGGGGACTGAATTTTATTTATTAAATCTATATCCAGTCCCCCATAGTGTCTCAATATATTCAGGATTTGATGGATCTTTTTCAATCTTTTTTCTAAGCTTTTGAATGTGTACAGATACTGTTGCAGTATCTCCAAAGCTTTCATCTTTCCAAATTTTGTCGAATAATTGTTCTTTTGTAAACACTATGTTAGAATTTTTAAATAAAAATATCAATAATTCATATTCCTTAGCTGTAAGAAAAATCTCTTTACCTCTAACATAGACTTTGTGAGCGGCTGTATCTATTTCAATAGAGCCTATAGATAATAAAGTTTCTTGTTGTTTTTCTTCACCTTTAAGCCTTTTGTATCTATTTATGTGAGATTTCACTCTGGCAAGGAGCTCAGCAGGACTAAAAGGTTTAGTCAAATAATCATCAGCACCATAATCAAGGCCTCTTATTTTTGATATATCTTCTGTTTTAGCAGATACTACAATAATAGGAATTTCAAATTTATTCCTAACTTCTTTTATGATTTCATAACCACTTTTATTTGGAAGCATAAGGTCCACAATAACTATGTCATAATTGCCAGTTAAGGATTCTACAAGCCCTTTAAAACCATCTGCTTCAATTTTAACATCATAACCATTTAAAGATAAATAATCCCTTTCAAGCTCTGCAATATTTAAATCATCTTCAATTATAAGTACTTTCACTTAAAATCACTTTCCTTAAAGATATTGTAAAAGTTGTACCTTTACCTAAATCACTTTTAATTGTAATATTTCCATCCATTGCCTCAATTAATTCCTTTGCGATAGCAAGGCCAAGACCTGTACTTGATAAATTTTTTGTTCTAGCGTTATCTATCTTATAAAATCTATCAAAAACCTTTTCTAAATTTTCTTCTGATATTCCTATGCCATTATCTTTTATATCAATATATATTTTATCATCTTCAGAATATAATGTCATAACTACTTTTAACCCGTCATCATGGCTATATTTTATAGAATTTGTGATTAAATTCCTAATAGACTGGCTCATTCGCTTTCTGTCTATGCTCACTGTTTTATGGCTTGAAGTGTTATCATTGTATTCAAATTTTAACCCTTTTTCAGAAAATTCAAATTCATATTCATCTGCAATATCCCTCATAAAAGCGTTTATGCTAATGTTTTCAAAATTAAACTCTAATTTTTGCATATCAAGCTTAGCAAATAAAAAAAGATCATCGATTAATTGATTTAAGTATACTGTATTTTTATAAATAACCTCCAAATATTGTTCCCTTTTTGATTCCTCTGTTATGGTCTTATCCAATAGTGCCTCAATATACCCTTCTATTGATGTTATTGGAGTCTTTAAGTCATGAGATATATTAGCTACTAAAAGTTTCCTATTTTCTTCATACTCTTTTTTTTCTCTTTCGCTTTCTCTAAGTTTTGCTACCATAATATTAAAGGAACTAAGCAAAAGACCTACATCATTCATAACATCCACTTCAACTTTTGTATTTAAATGTCCATCTGCTACTTCTTTCATGGCTTTCTTTAATTTTTCTATAGGGTATACAATTCTTCTTTCAATATTCTTTGGAGCCATAAGCCAAAATAAGCCTATGAAGATTATTAGTAAAATTATTATACTTAAACTATTTAATCCTATCCATTTTAACAAAACTACTAAAACCACAATATTTAAAACAAGATTTATGGGCATTATTAACTTTGTAACCCTTGCAAAATGCCTTATATCGTTTTTATGCTTTATACGACTTTCAAGGTGTCTATGAAATTCAATAATTCTAATATAATCTTCCTCACAAAGCTCTCTATGACAGTTTGTTTTTTTCTTCATATTTTTTCTCCATACAAAGGAAATTTAATATATATAAACTACTTTATCATATTTTATAATAATGGAACAGTTAAAACTTAAACTGTTCCATTATAGTTTGTATTAATTTTACCAAATAAAATTTGCATTTAAATTAAGCTTCATTAATTCTTCTTTTTCATTTTTACCATTTGCTTCTATAGATATGCCTTCTATTTCTTTAGCTTTATTAATGCTTATCTCAACTGAAAACTCTAAATTTTCAACATCCTTCATATGATTCATAGGACCATGTCCATAAGCTTCAGCCATTTCCATCTTTTTACTTTTGATTTCTTTAATTGTTTCTCTTAAGTCATCATTAATATCTTTATCTGTTAATTTAACAATAGCGCTGCCATCATTATTTTCAATTACTTCTAAACTGTCTAACAGGCCAAAGAATACTGACATCATTGAAAAAGCACCTTTTAATTTTGATGGAGCCTTTTGAACTTCATAGCCTTCTTCTTTAACATTTCTAAAATCTCTGCATTCTTCTTTATGAAATCCATGATGTCCATGAGGCATGTGCCCATGAGGTCTCTTGCCGTAAGAGCATAAACATTTATTAAACTCACCATCAAAGGCTGCAACCTTTTCATCATTTTTTGTTAAATTAAATTTTAAATTTGTATTTACACTTTCTTTATTTTTCATAGTTTGAGCAACATCATAAATTAATTTTATTTTATTCATTTTTAACGCCTCCAAATTTTTTTAAATACCTTATGTTTATATAATAAAGCAGAGGGTTAAACTTTCTATAAAATAAATTTAAAATATGAATAAAGTATTTTTAAAATTTTCATAAAATATAGCCAAGTTTTTTTACCCCTTGGCTTAATTTATATGTATTCTATTATTTATCACTTTGAAAATCAAAATTATTATTTATATTTACTCCGTTTTGCCCATCTATATTTATCACAGAATTGTAGCTCCCTCCTGTATTTTCAACTGAGCTTGAAAATGTTAAGTTTTCAATTCTTATAGCTGGGCTTTTATCCTTATTTAAAATTATCTTATTTTCTCCATCATTTAAAACTATATCTTCATTTATATGGCCTAAAGAATCCCAAGAGCCTGTGCTTGGGAGCTCTATTTCTTTTACACAATCTCCATTTAAATAAATTTCAACAGCACCGCTTTTAGTATCACCGTTGTAATAATCAATTATTAATGTACAATTTGTAACACCTGTTGAACTTATTGAAAAATTCATTGAATTATCAAAATGTTCATCAGTTAAATCTTTAGGTTCATCCCTAGTAGTTAGAATTATACTTGTAGTATTAGCAGAGTTAATAGCCTCAGTAGCCCCATCCTTGCTTGAAGAATTTTCATTATTATTACAAGAGGACATTAAAGCAAAAAACATTATAGCAATAATCATGTTTTTTAAAAACTTAAATTTGATCATCTTTACTCCTAAATAATAAATTTATTTAATTAATTTTATTATAGTGTAAATACTAACTAAAATGCAAAATATTTCTTTATGTCCTTTAAATTAATCTCATTGTTTACTTATCCAAAGTTCATGTTTAAAATAGCCATCTTTAATTTGGGTATCTAATGTTATTCTCTCACCATAAGATTCTACAATTGATTTTACAATCCAAAGCCCATCTCCACGCCTTCTTCCCTTTGTAGAAAATCCTTTTTTAAATATTTCATAAATTGGTGGTGTGTCTTTAGGGCAAGTATTTTGCACCACTATAAGAAATGAATCATCTATTTCCATCATGGCAATATTTATTTCTGGGTTTTCAGTTTTAACTGTAGCTTCTATTGCATTATCTAAAAGTATTCCTAATATTCTCGATAAGTCTATAATATTCATAGGAATATGTTCTATATCCTGTGGAATTTCTACGCTTGTTTTTATTTCTCTTTCTTCAGATTGAATTATTTTATATGAAAATAATGATTTCAATTGCAATATTTTAATATGTTTTAATCTATCCATTCCCTTTAAATTCAAATTCATAACTTTATTATAATCTGAAAGTTCATAGAAATATTCCTTAAGTTTATCATATTCTTTTTCTTCTAAGTATAATCCAATAACTGATAAAATATTTGTGTAATCATGTTTAAATTTTCTGAGTTCACTTGTAGAATTTTCAAGCGCATTCATATAATTAGTTATATTTTCTAGTTCATCTTCAAATTTATCACGATCAATTTCAAGGCTCTCAAGATCTTTCTCATTTTTTATTATATAAAAATAACTTAAAGTAACAAGACATATAAATATAACTAATATTATTAAAAAAGCAAAAGATAATAAAATATTTACCTTATTTCTTATTTCATAATAATAATTTGGAATAAACAAAAATATAAGAGAAACCAATATAAAAGATATTATTGGCAACATTGTACTAATTATGGATCTTTTAGTTTTACTTTTAACTTCAAAATAAAATCTATTTATAAATTCGCTCATAAATATGGAAAATAACAAAGATAGTGGAAGCTGTGTAATCATAAAAATCACAATTCCTAAATTCATTAAATTTCCAAAAATATCATTTATTTGAAGGATAAATATAAGTATAGCCTTTAAAGCAATAAAGCTAAGAAAATAGGAACCATTTACCAACATGAGTACATAAGTGTTTAAATCAAATTTTTTATTAGTAATTGACAAATAAACCACTGAAAATAAAAATGTGGACACAACTAAATATTTTTGCTTTATTAATAAATAATCTGATGAATGATCTAGACCCAAAAAAGCTGATAAAACTGTCACCAATAATAATAGACAATAAAAAATGATTTTTTTATTGTTATTATTAAAAATGCCAATATTGAACAAGTTAATATTTAAAAATATTAGCCCTGAATAAACAGCTGCAATTAAAAATAATTCTAGGTATTCTTTTGGAGACATTTAACTAAGCCTTTAAAATATTTGTTAGATATATAACACTGTTCTCCATTGGCCATAATAGCACAACCTAAAGTCTTATTGATCTCCTTTATTTTCCTTACATTAACTATAAATGACTTATGGCACCTATAAAAATCATTTCCTAATTGTGATTCAATTTCTTTTAGAGTAGCATAAAACTCTTTTTGACTATTCATTTCATGCACTCTTATTTTATGAGCTTTTTCAGAGGTCTCTAAAAATAAAATATCTTCAACACGTAAGTTTAAAATCTTATGACTTGTTTTTACTGTTATTATTCTATTAAACCTTGATTCATTGAAATATAGATCAGAAGCTTCTTTCAGGCAATCTTCAATTCTTGTTTTCATTTTAGCTTTATCATCTTTTAAAATATAATCCATAGCAGCAACTCTATATTCAAAAACTAGAGAAGATACTTCAGAATATGTTGTGACAAATATTATGAAAGCAGAGGGATCAATTGTCCTTACTTGTCTTCCTAATTCTACACCTCCTATGTCGTTTACAAGATGTATATCTAAAAAGTATATTGCCCTTTCCTCATGATCTTTCGCAAATTCTAAGATATCTGCAGATTTATCTGTGCTAAGAGCAATTTTCATATTTAAATTTTCTCTAATTATATAATTCTCAATAATAGTATTTATATAATCTCTCTGCTTAAAGTTATCTTCACATATTGCAATGTTTATCATTATATTTAACCTCCCTTAAAGCAATAAATAAATTTTATATTATATAGGAATTCTATGTTAAGAACTAGTTCAATTATTAATTTACTATTATATTATATTTTTACTAATTATTTATTTTATAACTCATTAATTGAAATAAATACATAAATTTCATATTAACATGTTTTTACTTCTCAAAATGTCTTTATTTCGTCTTGATTAATTAAATTATATAACTTGTTTAAATTGAGTATTATATAAATTATAGTACAATCCTTTTCTAGCCATTAATTCCTCATGTGTGCCAAACTCTTCAACACCATTTTTGCTTAAGAAAAGTATTTTATCAGAGTTTATAATAGTTCCCAACCTATGCGCTATTACTATTGTAGTTCTATTTTTACTTAAATCATCAAAAGACCTTTGTATTAAAACCTCGGTTTCACTATCTAAAGCAGAAGTAGCTTCATCTAATATTAATACTGGTGGATTTTTAAGAAAAATCCTTGCAATAGAAAGTCTTTGCTTTTGACCACCTGATAATTTTACTCCTCTTTCGCCAATGTAAGTATTATACCCATTTGGAAGGCTCATTATAAAATCGTGTGCTTGAGCCCTTTTAGCTGCATCTATTATTTCTTCATCAGTTGAATTTAATTTTCCATAAGCGATATTTTCTTTTACAGTTCCTGAAAACAAAAATACATCTTGTTGAACAATTCCTATGTTATCTCTAAGTGAAGCTAATGTCATATCTTTTATGTTAATGCCATCAATTAAAATTTCTCCCTTTGAAATTTCATAAAATCTAGGAATTAAACTGCATATCGTGGTTTTTCCTACCCCTGAAGGCCCAACTAAAGCAATTGTATTTTTTGTGTTAATTGATAGATTGAAGTCTTTAACAACAAAGTTTTCATTTCCATATGAAAAAGATACATCTTTAAACTCTAAATCTCCTTTAAGTCTATCTACATCTTTAGCATTAGGTTCATCTTTTACATCTGGATCTATACTAAGTATTTCATAAAATCTATTAATAGAACTTGTCCCTCTTTGATACATCTCAATAAAAGTAGCTACATTTTTTATAGGTTGAACAAACATTGAAACATACAAAAGAAAAGCAACCATGTCTCCTGGAGTCATCTGGCCATTAATAATCAAAATTGCCGCAAAAACTATTATTAATAAATTTAAACAATTGGCAAATAATTCAATACCAGCATGAAATCCTGCCATTATTTTATAAGCACCTTCTTTTGACTCTCTAAACTTATAATTCCCATTTTGAAATTTTTTTATTTCAAAATCTTCATTATTAAATGCTTTAACTACTCTAATGCCTGAAATGCTGCTTTCTGCTTGTGCATTTATATCTGCTAAATTCTTTCTAAGTTCTTTAAAGTTTTTTCTGAGTTTTAAATTTTTTTGAACAAAAAAAATAAGTGCAAATGGCAATATTACTATAGTTGCTAATGTCAATTTAACATTAATAGTGAACATTATAATTATGGCTCCAATTAAGTTAATGATTATTAAAAATAAATCTTCAGGCCCATGATGAGCAAATTCTGAAATATCGTTTAAATCGTTAACTAACCTAGACATTATATGCCCAGTTTTATTATTATCAAAATAACTAAAGGATAACTTTTGAATATGTTGAAATAAATCCTGCCTCATTCTATATTCAATCTTTACACCCATAAAGTGACCATAGTAGCTAACGATGTAATTGCATATGAAAATAGATATGAATATGATAATTAAAAATATGGCAAGTTTAAAAACCTGATTCAAATCTTTATTAGGTATGACTTCATTTATTAATCGTCTCACAACATTTGGATAAAAAAGTTGAAGCCCTGCAAGAAGTATTGCGCAACCAAAATCTACAAAAAAAAGTAGTTTTTCTTGTTTGTAATATTTAATTAATTTTAAAAACATCTTTTACACATCCTTACAAAATAATTATAAAGTTTAGAAAACACTTAAACTACTCTTTTGTTTATCAATTTCATTCTTTGCTATATAAAATATTCATGTCATAAAATATACAATCATGTTGATATTATAACATAAAACATCTTTAATTATAATTAAATTCAAATTAAATGTTTTCAAATATTCTCTTAATTTTCAAAGAAGCTCTATAACATTCATTTTTTCCTAAACCATATTTTTTGCTTACTATATTTATAGCCTCTTTAAATGATATGTCTTCTTTTACAATTTCATCAATGATTAACGCTTCTGTAGAAATTTCTATTTTCTGTTCTTCAATTTTAATATACTCTAAATTGTTAATTACTACAACATATTCACCTAACTCATATTTATCATTATTTAAAATATTCTCATAAACTTCATTAACATTGCCAAAGTAATATTTTTCATGAATTTTAGAAATATCAGAGCATATACATATTTCAGAACTGTTAAATAATCCTTTAACACCTTCTAATAAATCCTTTATCCTTTTAGGAGATTCATAAAGCACTGAAACTTTTATATTCGATTTTTTTATTTCTTCAAGTTTTTTATTTCTATCTGATTTTTCTCTAGGTAAAAATCCATAAAAAGCAAATTCGTTTATTTCAAAACCACATACAGATAGTGCCGCAACAGTTGCAGAGGGACCTGGCACAGCTATAACTTCAATATTTTTATTTCTAGCCATATTAATTAGTAAATATCCTGGATCTTGAATACATGGAGTTCCAGCATCTGATATTAAAGCTACATCCATGTCCTCGTCTATTATTCTATTAATTATATAATCACATCTATCTCTTTCATTAAATTTATGATAAGACATTAATTTATTTTTTATATTATAATGATTTAATAATTTTAATGAACGCCTTGTATCTTCTGCTAAAATCATAGAACAACTTTTTAAAATGTCAAGTGCTCTTTGTGAAATATCATTTAAATTCCCTATTGGTGTTGCAACAACATATATTTTCCCCATAATTCATATCCTCCTTATATTTAAAATTCGCTATATTATACTATAACTTTAAAAAATATTAAAGCATAATAAATTTAAATAATAAAAAAGGAATTGCATTTATTAATACAAATCCTTTATGGTATAAATCATCTATTGGTTGTTTAGTTTAATTAACTCTAAAATATTTCTAAGTCTCTCATTTTCTTGCTCTAATTTGTAAATTTTATCGAGAAGTTCCTTTGTCCCTCTATCTTGAAGCCTTGTTAGAGTAATTTCCATATCCGTTTTATAATCTGGAATAACAAGCTTATTGCTTTGGACATGTTCTTTTAATTCGTCTATTTTATTAAAGTAATGCTTTTTGATTTCTTTATAGGCTTTAATAAATTTAGTTATATACATGCCATATAAACAACTTGAAGCAATATAATCTATGTACTCATCATTATCTTGAACATTTAAATTTGCAGATATATAATCATAAATAATGTCTTCAATTTCATTGTCGTATAATTGATATTGGTCCCAAATTTGTCCAAAACTAAGTTTTTCTCTATCGTACAATAAGTCCATAAAAAATTGAGAGCTTTTCATAGTATCTGTAAATCTAATTTTTTCATATTTATTTTTCTTAAACTCTTCAAGATTTCCATATTTACTTTTAACTTTTTTATAAATTGAATTTGCCATTTTCTTTTTATTTAAATCTTTATTATCAAGCTTAGTGTTGTTTAAGTCAAATTTATCTATTATCATTTCTTCAAGAATTTCTCTGTTTGTAATTCTATTTTTACCAATATACAAAAATACAATGTAATTTGAATTATTTAATTCTTCATTTTCATTGGATAAAGCTACTTCGTCAAAATCAGATATAAATGATAATGCATCTAGGTTTGTATTACTTAAACAATATTTATATGTAAATGTCCATCCTTTTGAGATAATGCTGTTTATTTCACCTTCGAAATCTTTGCTGTTTTCAAATATTCCAAGTGATTTTTTGTAATACTCCTCTTGTTTAATTGAACCTTGCATTATGAATGTAGCATTGTATTCTGAGCTTGCTTTTGCTGATTTGTAAAATCTTGATTCATTTTTGTTGTATAAATTATCTATGTCATTGTAAATAACTTCATTAATAGAAAAACAATACGCCATAAATGGAAGTAAATTTAAATTCATTATACCACCTCAGTTTTTATCTATATACATGTTTTGCATTTATAAAATTAAAAAAATATTTATTGTAAATAAATTTAAGCTATTTCAATATTATAATTTAAATAATTAAAAATTAAGCCAATTTATCCAATTAAAAAACAAATTTATCCTGAAAATTTAAACTTCAACACTATAATACAAAAATTCAACCACAATTTACTTAATGTAAGTCAATATATATAATATTATTATATATATGATAAATAAAACTTAAATATCAAAAGATGATTTATACATAAAAAATTTATCAAAATAAATTTAACGAAAATTTAATTCAATTTAATAATTTGTAAATATTTTTGTTAATGTTTATATTATATAATATTTTTCTTTCATTTTCAAATACTTTTTATAAATTTTATTTAACTATTATGCTTGATTTGTGTAAAATATTGTAAATATTTATTTTTTAATCAAATTTTAATTTTCATATCCAATTATTTTATTGATAAAATTAATATAATTATCTTTTGCTTTAGAATCTATGTATATAAAATATTTTTGTGTTTTAACTGAGATTTCAAAAGGTTTTAATGATATTTTTATCTTTGGATTGTTGTCCATTGTTAATAAGTCTGACATAGCATTGTTGACACATACAAATCCTGAAAATAATACAAGACAGAATATTATCATAGAAGTTATAAAAAATTTTGTGTTTTTCTTTTCTTTGTTTTTAAGCCTTTCTCGTATTTTAGTTCTCATAAATTCTCCTAAAATTAAAAAATAATCCTTTTTAAATCATTGACTTTCAAAGGATTATTTATACAAGTTATTGGTTTTTAATGTATATATCTATTTATATCATCTAATGTTAAAGCTGGCTGCAGGGCTATATTTACGCTATTAGCCAGTATTTTTGCAAGTGAATCCACCACCAAATCTACATCCTTAGGCGTTACAGCCAAATCATTATAAAATGGATTTAAAATGTTTTGTATTACATTCCATTTATTATCTTCATCAATAAATGATATCATTTTCCTAAAATCATCGTCATCTCCATATTTCTCAATCATTTCTTCAAAAATCATTTCAATTGCATCATTTGCTATTACAGTGGCATTTACAACTGTAGGCACGCCTACAGCAATAACTTTTACTCCTATATTTTTTTCATTTATTTCCATTCTCTTATTGCCAATGCCACCACCTGGTGATATTCCAGTGTCGCATATTTGAATTGTTCTATGCACTCTTGATAACTTCCTTGCGGCAAGAGCATCAACACATATTACAAGCTTTGGATGGATTTTTTCTACAACTCCTTTTATAATCTCACTGGTTTCAATACCAGTAAGGCCCAACACTCCCGGAGAAATCCCACAAACAGGTCTTACTTGCCCATCAATATTATCTGGAACAAGCTGCATTAAATGCCTTGTAATCATTAATTTTGAAATAACCTTTGGTCCTAATGCATCTGGAGTAACATTCCAATTTCCAAGTCCTACTACAAGAGCATCATCTTTATCCTGTAGATCAATAAGCTCTGAAAGCTTAGTAGACACTACTCTGCTTAAAGAATCTACAGTTTCAGCATCATAATGAGCATATGAAGGTATATCAATTGTGATATAATTTCCTATAGGCTTGCCCATTTTTTCTTCTCCAATTTCATTAACAACTTCAACATGAGATATATTTATGTTTTCATGTTTATAGTTATCAAGCCTTACACCTGGAGTTTTTTCATCTTGCTGTCTATAAGCTTCTTGCATTTCAACTGCTAAATCAGAATTAAAATGTTTCATAAATTCACTCCTTAATCCATTTTATATGGAATTTTTTAAAAAACCACAGGTTTATTATTTGTAAAAAAATAAATACCATACTAAAAATTAATTATTTAATTTTTTTTTACATCTTAATATGATTTAAAGGAAAATGACAAGCTACTAATCTATCTTTAAATACTTCCCTTAGCTTAGGAGTTTCTTCCTTGCAAATATTTTTACAATATACACATCTAGGATGAAAATTACACCCTTTAGGCATATCAATTGGGCTTGGTATATCACCTTCAATAGCATATTCTCTATTTCTATCTCTAGGATCAAGTATCGGAGCAGCTTTTGTAAGAACTAATGTGTATGGATGCAAAGGATTATCGAACATATCGTCAGTATTTCCAAGTTCAACTACAGAGCCAAGATACATCACAACAACTCTATTTGTGATATGTTTTACAACCCGTAAATCGTGGGATATAAATAGTAATGTTAAACCAAGCCTATCTCTTAGATCTGAAAGCAAATTGATTATTTGAGCTTGAATTGAAACATCAAGTGCAGAAACTGGCTCATCTGCAATTATAAACTGCGGATTTAAAGATAAAGAACGGGCAATTCCTATCCTCTGCCTTTGACCACCTGAAAATTCTCCTGGAAATCTGCTAGATAAATCCATGGAAAGACCGCTCATTTCAAGGAGTTCTTTTATGCGATTTTTTATTTCACTTTTAGGTACAATTTTATGCACTAAAAGCATCTCTTCAATTATTTCATATACAGTCATCCTGGGATTTAATGATGAATATGGATCCTGAAATATCATCTGCATCTGTGAACGTATGGGTTTTAATTCTGAATTTGTTTTCTTTGAGATATCCTCTCCATTTAAAAATATCTCACCTTGTGTAGGCTCATAAAGGCGCACAAGCGTCTTGCAAAGGGTGCTCTTTCCACATCCAGATTCTCCCACAAGACCTAAATTTTCACCTTTATAAATATCAAAGCTCACACCATTAAGAGCCTTAATATATTTTACTTCTTTTTTGGCAATTATTTCTATTAAGGATTGTTTAATCTTAAACCATTTAGATAAATTTTTAATCTCCACAAGTTTTGAAGTGTTTTTATAATTAAAATATTTACTGTTCATAAGCAACACTTCCTTTTATGCTTTCTTTAGGAATTAAGCCTTTAATATCTGTAATTTTATCTGATAAATGGCATCTTACAAAATGACCAGGTTCAATCTCTACAATTTCCGGAAAAATCTTTTGACAAATATCCTTAGCATATTTACATCTTGGGCTAAATCTACATCCAGAAGGCAGATTAGAAAGATTTGGTGGCATTCCAGGTATAGCTAATAACCTTGTTCCACTTATTTCACGGCTTGGCAAAGAATTCATTAAGCCATATGTATAAGGATGATGGGGATTTGCAAACAATGTCATAATATCAGACATTTCAACTATATTTCCTGCATACATGACAGCTACTCTATCGCACATTTGTGCTATAACCCCTAAATCATGCGTAACAAGTATTATGCTCATTTTAAGTTCGCTTTTTAAATTATTTAAGAGCTTCATTATCTGATCTTGTATAGTTACGTCTAAAGCAGTAGTAGGTTCATCTGCAAGAAGCAGTTTAGGCTTTAATGCAAGCGCCATTGCGATCATAGCTCTTTGGCGCATACCTCCTGAAAATTGAAATGTATAACCTTCAATCCTAGTTTCAGGAGAAGGAATGCCAACTAATTTTAATAGTTCTATAGATTTTTTTAGTTTTTCCTCTTTTGTCATGTTTGTTTCTTCAAATGCTTCAATAATTTGAGTCTTTATTTTTAACACAGGGTTTAAAGATGTCATAGGTTCTTGAAAAATTACGCTTATTTCCCTACCCCTTATTTTACGCATTTGGGCTTTGCTTAAATTGACTAAATCTGTTCCATTATAGATGATCTCACCATTTACAATCTTTCCAGGAGGCTTTAAGAGTCTTAATATGGAACGGCAAATTTGACTTTTACCACTTCCAGATTCACCTACAATGCCAAAGGTTTCACCTTTTAAAATATGAAAGCTAACACCATCTACTGCTTTAACTGTTTCATTTTTTAAAAAAAATTGTGTTTTTAAATTTTTTACTTCAAGAATTTTTTCCATATGATCCTCCTAACGACCTTTGGTGCGCAAAAAATCAGTCAATCCGTCGCCAATTAAGCTAAAGCCTATGCCTGTTATTGCCATAAAAAGCCCTGGGAAAAATGTAATCCACCATGCAATGCTTATGTAACCTCTTCCTTCATTTAAAATAGCGCCCCATTCTGGAGTTGGTGGTTGTACTCCTAATCCTAAGAAGCTCATGCTAGCACCAATTAGCATATTTAAAACTACATCAGATGCTGATAAGACAACTGCTGAACTCACCACATTAGGCAATAAATGTCTAAACAATATCCTAAGGTCAGAAAAACCACCAAGCCTTGCTGCTTGAATAAATTCTGTTTCCTTAAGCACAATAACCTCCCCACGGACAAGCCTAGCATAACCCATCCAGCCTACAAGCCAAATTGCAATATAAATATTTCTAGTTCCTTGCCCTAAAATCGCCATTATTACAATTATGAGTATAGTAAAGGGAAATGCCATTAAGATATCATTTATTCTCATTATTATGCTATCTAAGATTCCTCCGTAAAATCCAGCAAATAAACCTATTAAGCTTCCTATGATAAGCGGCACAATAGTAGCAAATACCCCTATTTGCAGGTCTATTTTAGTAGCCCATATAACCCTTGAAAATATATCACGCCCATAATTATCAGTTCCAAAAAAATGATCTCTAGATGGAGGCAATAAACTTGCCTTTGTGCTGATCTCTATAGGGTCATAAGTTGCAATTTTCATAGGCAAAAAAGCAATTAAAACTACAATTAATACGATTATAGACCCTGCAACAAACGAAGGATTAGTTAACCAGTCCGGAATATGAATTTTGAGCTTTTTTTCCATAGAATCCTCCTTACAATCTAACCCTTGGGTCTAGAAATGAATATAATATATCTACTAATAAATTTATAACAAGTACCATTATTGCAATTAAAAGAACAAGAGATTGCACAGTTGGATAATCTCGATTAAAAATAGAATTTACCATAAGACTTCCTATTCCTGGCAATGAGAATACTGTTTCAACTATTACGCTACCTCCTAATAAAGCCACTATGCGCATTGCAAGGAGGGTACAGGTGGAGATTAGAGTATTTCTTAATACATGTCTATTTCTCACATTCTTTTCTCTTATACCCTTGCTTCGAGCAAAATCTACATAATCCAAATTGCTTATATCAACTACAGAATTTCTTATGTTTCTGATTAAAAGTGCTGATGTTACAAGGCATTGAGTAATTCCTGGTAAAATCAAAGCTCTTATTTGCATAGGAAAGGTTTCAGCCCACCCTCCCACAGGAAACAGCCCAAGTCTTACGCCAAAAAACAACATTAGCAATAATCCCACCCAAAAAGATGGCATAGAGATTGCTGCAAGAGTGGCGCCTCTTATTAGATTGTCAGAAAATTTATCCTTATTAACTCCTGCAAAATAACCAAGAGGAAAGCT
Organism: Clostridiaceae bacterium; assembly: GCA_031549885.1. Classification (GTDB taxonomy): domain Bacteria; phylum Bacillota; class Clostridia; order Clostridiales; family Clostridiaceae; genus WQUF01. Next base: position 25,072 of record JAVBPD010000058.1, on the reverse strand, counting down.
CAATATAAGAGAAAAGATAGTTGAAACACAGGTTAGCATAAAAGTAACACCTATCCTATCCTTTAATAGATCTATAACTGATCGTTGATATACGATTGACTTACCTAAATCCAAGGAAAAGACCCCTTTCATGAAGATCATATATTGAGCATATAATGTTCTATTAAGGCCCATTTTAATCCTCATAGCTTCAACTGCATCATTTGTAGCCTTTTCTCCTAAAACTAATCTTGCAGGATCACCAGGAATTAATCTTATCATTAAAAAAATAAGTATTGTGATGATAAACAAAACTGGAATCATCTGTAAAATACGTTTTATAATATAATTTATCTGTTCCATAATTCACCAACTTTTTATGTATGAATAAGAATAATCTGTATAGGGATCAATTTAGATCCCTATATCCATTTTATCATTTAACCTTTGATAATTTGCTAGATCTTAAAACTGCAAAAGGTGTCACGTCTAAATTTTGGATCTTATTTGAACAAGCCCATACAAAGTCATTTTTAAATAGCGGTGTAACATTTGCATTTTCAATAACTCTTCTTTGTATTTCCCAGTACATCTCAATTCTCTTTGCTTCATCCATTTCTCTGCTTGCTTTAGCATTTAACTCTTGAAGCTCTTTATCATCAAGGCCTGTATACCATGCGCTGCTTTGAGCATAATCAATAGCCCAACCGGTGATTCCAGATGGATCTAGAATATCATCTAGCCACATACCTAAGCATAATTGGAAATTTAAAGATTGATTCTTTTCACTAAGAGCAGCACGTTCTAATAAAAGAATGTTGCAGTTAATGCCTGCCTTCGCCCATTGTGATTTTAATAAAGTAGCGATTTGCTCATATACAGCATTTCCAGAGCGAACTATTATTTCAACGTCTATACCATCAGGATATCCAGCTTCAGCTAACATAGATTTTGCTAGTTCAGGATCATATTTAAGAGGTTTTATATCTGAATTGTGCCATTTGCCTTCAGTTTCTGGTATAAGCGCAGCTGCTGGAGCTCCAAATTCTTTTGTTACAACTTGAGCAAGCTCATCTTTATCGATAGCTTGTATTAAAGCTTTACGAACTTTTACATTATCTAGTGGAGGATGTTGAACATTTATTTCGAGGAACCTAGCTTGTGTTGACGGGAATTGTTTGATTTGAAGATTTTTATCTGCTTTAACCATATCTACAAGAGAGTATGGAACATCATTTATAATATCTATTTGACCTGCTTGAAGCTGCATAAGCCTTGTATTATCATCAGCAATAACTGTAAATTTTAAATTCTTTGTAACAGGTAAACCTTCTATGTGGTAATAAGGATTTTTTTCAAGAGCTATATATTCTTCTTTTTTCCATTCTTTAAGCATATAAGGTCCTGTACCAAGAGGTTGTCTAGAATACTCCTCTTCACCAACCTTTTCAAAATGCTCTTTAGATTGAACTACCATGTTAAAATTGCAAAGATCAGCAAGGAAAGGTGCCCATTGTTCTTTTAGATGAATTGTAACAGTTTTACCATCGGATTCTACATCTTTTATTGCTTCAGCAATAAATCTATATGCAGATGTTTCGCAATCCCTTGCACGAATTAAAGACCAAACCCAGTCTTCACCTTTTACAGGAGTGCCATCTGAAAATTTAAGATCAGGTTTTAAATTAAAAACATATGTAAGCCCATCATCTTTTATTTCCCAATCAGTAGCAAGTTGACCAACAATTTTTGAATTATCTTCACTATTTGTAACAAGGCCTTCATATATATTTTGAAGTATGGTAACTTCATTTCCGCCCATAGGTTGATTAGGATCTAAATAAGCAGCATCGCTCAATCTACCAATTATTATTTCATCAGCAACATTTGAATTTTCTTTTGAAGAATCTTGACTTAAATTATTTTGTGAATTAGAAGAACTTGGACTACATGCCATAAGTTCTACAAACATTAAAATTATGAATACAAATGATAATGGTTTAAAGGATCGTATGTTCATTATTTTCCTCCAACTTACAAATTTTTTAAGAATTAAAAATTATGTTTTGATATAAAGATATGAATTTAAGTAATATTTTTTAGAATGTAAGATGTTATAAGTTGATATAAAATTTAATATTATAAATTAAATAAATTTAATTATAAAACCACCCCTTTTTTATAGTAAATAAATTAGCATTATAAATATTAATTAAACAAGTATATTTATAAATATTACTACAATTATAGTACATTATTTTAAAAAATCAATATGTAAATTTTTTTGACTTTAGTTTAAACATATGTTAAGCTATAAATGTAATAAAAATATCTTCAGGGCGAGGTTAAATTCCTCACCGGTGGTAAAGCCCACGAGTCCTTTTGGACATGATTTGGTGAAATTCCAAAGCCGACAGTAAAGTCTGGATGAAAGAAGATTAAGCTGCAAATTATTGGCATTTTAAAGTCAAACTATTTTGTCTGCAAAACCTCCCTTGAAGAAATTTAAGGGAGGTTTTTTTATGATAAAAACAAAAATTAAAACAAACAAAATGATAAAAATTGCTCTACTCAGCGCCATAGCATTTATTTTAATGTTCTTAGACTTTAATATTCCTTTAATGCCATCCTTTTTAAAGCTTGATTTTTCTGATATACCAGCACTTATTGCAGCTTTTTCATTCGGACCATTGTCAGGGATTTTTTGCGAATTTATAAAAAATTTACTTATTATAATAATAAAAGGTTCTAGCACTGGCTTTGTAGGAGAGCTTGCCAATTTCTTAATAGGTTCTTCTATTTGTTTTATAGCAGGAATCATATATATAAATAATAAAACTAAAAAAACTGCTTTAATATCATTAATATGCGGCACCATAGTTATGGCTATTGTTGGTTGTTTTGTAAATTACTTTATTTTATTGCCATTTTACCAAAATGCCATGAATTACCCAATTGAAGAATTGATTAAAATTTCTCAATTTGCAAATCCTTATATAGTTAGTAAATTAACGCTGGTTTTATATGCCATCCTTCCTTTTAATTTAATTAAAGGGCTTCTTATTTCTATAATACTAGTAGCAATTTATAAAAGGATATCAGCAGTTCTATAACTATTGAAACTTATTATTATTAATGCTACTATATCTTTAGGTTTTATAAAGCATTCTAATGGGTTAAAACTTTTAAGTTGGAGGTTTAAATACTTGAGTTTATATGCAATTTCAGATTTACATCTAAGCTTTGCATCTCAAAAACCTATGGGCATATTTGGTGAAAATTGGAAAAATCATTATGAAAAAATCAAGGAAAATTGGTTAAAAATAATAAATGATGATGATACTGTTGTTATTAGTGGAGATATTTCTTGGGCTATGAAATTAAAAGATGCTTTTGAAGACCTAAAGTTCATACACAACCTTCCAGGAAAAAAAATATTAATAAGAGGTAATCATGATTATTGGTGGAGCAGTATTTCTAAATTAAACTCACTTTTTTATGATATGTTTTTTATACAAAATAATTTTACAAATTATAATGATTATGCAATTTGTGGAACTAGAGGCTGGATTTGCCCAGGAGATGATTCATTTCAAAAAGATGATATTGCTGTATTTGAAAGAGAGAAAATGCGAATGGATCTTTCTATAAAAGCTGCCAAAAAATCAAAATACAATAAAATAATATTTTTAATTCATTTCCCTCCTTTAAATGATAAATTTGAAAAGTCAGAATTTATGGAAATATTTGAAAAAAATTCTGTTGAAAAGGTAATATATGGCCATCTACATGGGCCCTTTGATAAAAACAAAATTTATAATTATAAATTTAATAATATCGACTATTATCTAACCTCCTGCGATTATATAAATTTTTCTCCTGTTAAAATCTTTTAACTGACAATAAATATATTTTTTGGATGGTGATTTAATGGCTGTTATAGATTGGAAGATTTTTCTACTTCCATATGAACAAGCCGTCGATGAAATAAAAGTAAAATTTAAAAGCATAAGGACGGAACTTAGAACAAAAAATGAATATTCACCTATCGAATTCATCACTGGAAGAGTTAAACAAATATCTAGTATAATAGAAAAAGCTAATAAATTTGATATACCAATCTCTAGAATAGATGAGGAAATTGAAGATATTGCAGGCTTAAGAATAATGTTTCAATTTGTTGACGACATTCATAAAGTAGTAGATATAATTAGAAATAGAAAAGATATGCAGATTATGTACGAAAAAAACTACATTAAAGATAAAAAAGCAAGTGGTTATAGAAGTTATCACATGATTGTTAGATACGGAGTTGAAACTGCATATGGTCACAAAGAAATACTCTCTGAATTTCAAATAAGAACACTTGCTATGAACTTTTGGGCCACTGTTGAACATTCTTTAAACTATAAATATAAACATCAAATTCCAAATAACATTAAAACTAAGCTTGTAAATGCAGCAGATGCAGCATTTATGCTTGATGAACTTATGCTTGAAATTAAAGATGAAATTATTGATTCACAAAAATTCTTTGAAACAAAATCAAGTGCAGTAACAGATATAACTGAGGATATAAATTTTTTAAACAACACCAATATAAAAGAAGCAAATGCAATTAATTCTAAATTAAATAAAGCCCTTGAGGATGGGAATATAGATGAACTTTTAGCTCTTAGAGCATTTAGCAAAAAACTAGTGTCAAATAGGTTTAAGTAAAAAATAATTTACCAAATGATCTTATGATTTTGGAGGCATACATGTATAAAAAAAGTTTATTAGATGAAATAAAAAATCTTTATAATAAGGTCAATGTATTTGAAGAAGAAAGCAATGAAAAAATTTTTACATTACCTAGTAATGATATTTTTGATCATATAATGTTAAATGACATATATAATAACAATTTACAAATCCTTGGAGAAGAAAAACTATTAAAGAAAGATACTGGAATAGTTCTTCTTGCTGGAGGAGGCGGTACAAGAGTATTAGAGTCATTAAAAGCACTTCTAAAATCATTAAAATCAGATGAGTTTGAATTGCTAACTGATGAAGAAAAATCAACTCTTGAAATGTTTAAGTCTTCCAATTCAATAAATATATTAGAAACAAATGAAACAAAATTAACATTGCCCATTACACCAATTAAAGGTAAAAGCCCTATGGTTTTAAATTTAGAATCCATTTCAAACCTTGCAAATAATTTTGATAAGGATTTAAAGTTGCTTATAATTGTTGGGCCAACTACTGAGCCTTCAATTAAAGAGCTTTTAAACGAAAACAACAATTTTGGGATTAAAAATATTGCAATTAAAACTCAAGGATCCTTGCCATTTATAAATCAAAAAACAAATGATTTTATTTTGCTTGAAAATGGTGAATACCTTTCTGGAGCAAATGGCGGTGGTGGTGTATTTGAAGCTTTATTCTCTGATGTGTTAAAAGACAGCTTTGATAACATTATTTATGAAGGAAATGCCATACAATGGTTTAAGGAATCTAAAATTGATGATTTGTTAATAGCACAAACTGATGATGCCAAAGAAGTAGAAGTATATAAAGCTCTGCTTGGAACAAAGCAAAAATCTAGCAATGAAAGCAATATAAGCACTTTAGTTGGCATGGCTTATAAATATCCAAAACAATATAAGGAAATAAGCGGTGAAATTGAATTTTCCTTTAAGCTTGGTTCTTTATGGAAAATTATTGAAGGCAAAAAAAGCTACTTTAAAATGATAGAATTTAATGATTTGTTAGATGAACAAAGAAAACTTATAATTGATAATTTTAAAACTCAAAATTCCATTCTAGCTGCAAATTCAGGAAGCTTTGTTATACCTATAGAACTTGCAGAAAAAATTATCCAAGAAAAAATACTTAAGCTTCACCTTCAAAAGAATAAATTTGAAAAAGAGTATAAAGTGACCAAATTTGAATATTTTCTACCTGATATTGTAGAAATTGCTACAAGAAATAATTACAATTTAAATGTGCTTCTTCTAAGAGATACATCAAAATTGCAAGGTAGATTAAAGGATAATACTATTGATTCAATGCCAATTAAAGATATTTCAAAGCTTTCTTTAGCACAAGAAATTAAAAAGTATTTAGATAGAAACAAACTTTTAAGCTTAGGAGTATCTGTGCATGAGGAAGCTATAGTTGAGATAAGCAGTTTAGCACGATTTAAATTTGGAAAAGATGTGGTTATAAAAAAAGGAGCAAAGCTTTATTTAGGTGGTAGTTATGAAAACCCTTGTAATATAGCAATTGGAAATTCCGTAATTTTTGATGAAAACTCCACAGTTATTATTGAAGGCGATAAAGATGTTACAATCCATGATAATGTTGTAATTGAAAAAAATTCTATAACTAATTTATAAAAATAACCCTTACTTTAAATTAGGTAATCAAAAACCTAAAATGAAAAAGTAAGGGTTATTTTTATTTAATAAAATTATTTAAGGTCATTATCATCCATTGGGATTAATCTCAATGTATCCGTTAATTGCTCTGTAGTGCTTCCAGTTTGATCCAATCTAGCTGTTATTGTATAATCAACAGCAGCTCCAAAGGCGCCATTTGGTAGCATTACTAAAAAGTCTAATTTTTGAGTTCCACTTGTATTTGGTAAAAAATTAAATGTTAATGTTCTCGATCCATCTGGTTGGATAATATTTGTAGTATTTTGAATTGAAGCTATGTCTTCACCATTGCTATAACTTCCAAGTATTAAATTTTTTGGTATATCAATAACTAATTGAGCGTTTTTCATCTTAGTGTTATCTATATCAACAGATACATCTATTTGCTTGTAACTATTTGAATCATTAATCTTTATTGCACCAGTAGCGCCACTCATGGACAATCTAACGGCAGAATTCACCATTATCGTTCTAAGGGTGCCTCTATTTGCAGTATCATTTACATTGTTCATATTGTTCATATTATTCATATTGTTTGTATCATTCATATTATTGTTTTGCAATGGTGTTGTACGCCTTAAGGTGTTTGTATTATTTGGAATTGCATTCCTTTGAGCATTCGTATTATTCATGTTATTATAATTTGATGGTGTATTACCATTATTAAACTGGTTTGTACCTGGCGTTGAAGTATTTCCTGGCAAAGCTCTTTGAGTTGGAGCTGCGGGAGTTGGTGTAACTTGGTTAGTAGTAGCACTTATTGTAGAAATTGATGCAATACAAGTTGCACATGCTATTACAGCTGTTAACAATATTGTTTTTTTCATATTTTTTCCTCCAATTATTTAATAATATATTTCTTAACTTATTATCTTTCCATTCAAAAATTTTATACGTTTTGAAGGCAAAATTATAAATATTAATTCCTATCTCCCTCCCCCTAAAAATAATAAATATGCTTTATTTACTTATTGTTAAAAAATGCTTATACTAATTGCGGGAGGGAAATTTTATGAAAGCCGTAAGAAATGAATATGCCAAATTAGGTGTTGAAAATTATTATTTAAAGCATTCAAAGGATTATTTAAATCCACATGAAAAAATCATTAAAAAATTATTATTATTAGCAGAAGATAAAAAATTAATAGGCAAAAAAGTATTAGACCTTGCTTGTGGTTCTGGTGAAGTTACTTTAACAATTAAAGAATATGGCCATGAAATAACAGGTTTAGATCCTTATACTTTTGAATATTATTATAAAAAAACTGCAAATAAAGTTTTAAATTTGTCATTTAAAGATATAGTTTTAGGAAAATTAAATGAAAAATTTGATACAATTATTTGCAGTTTTGCGCTACATTTATGCCATGTTTCAATGCTTCCAAATTTATTGTGGAAACTTTCAGAAATTTCAGATACGTTAATCGTTATTACTCCACATAAAAGGCCAAACTGTGATATGATTTCTTCTTGGGTTTTGGTAGAAGAAATTATTTTAGAAAGAGTTAGAATGAGAGTTTATCTTAAATAATTTACCCTATAGGTATATTAAATTCCCTATAGGGTATTTTTTATAGTTCTACTAGTTGAACTGCTTTTCCATCTGGTGTGGAGAAATCAAAGTCAATTTGAATTCCACTATTATCGCTTAAGATCCAGATATAGCTTTTAGAAGTAGCATTGTAGTCTTTTGAATCTAGACAGTCTTCATAACATAAATATCCATCAGATTCTAAAATATTTTTCACATCATTATATGACATATCTTTTTTAATATCATTTACTTTTTCTGAATTTTTAGCATTAACATCATAAAAGCTATAATTATTACTTGTTATCCACCTAGCAACAACTCTATTATTTTCATCAAATATAAAAGTAATTTTAGCATCTTTAAAACCATAATAGTAGCTTGACATGTAGTTATCTGGAATTCCTATGCTCTGCATTATAGGATCTGACCCAAATCCTGACTTAACATCATCATGCAATGTCCCCATGTTTACTGCATTAAATTTATCAAGTATACCTTTGTCAATGTTATTATTATTAGAGCTAGGCACTAATGTTTTATCATAATTCTGAGCCCTTAAAAGGGTGTTATTAGAGTCAAAATCGCATATAATGTAACTATTTTTAGAAGCCTTTAAGCCATTTGTTGGCCATGTGTAGCTATCACCTGCAATGAAATAGCCTTCCACTGATTTATAAGTGGATTCAGTTAAAAGCCCTTTTGATTTAAATATGGATTCAATATCGCTCAATGGCATTTTAGGCTTTAATTTTTGAAATTCATCAAAAGTAGCATTGGATGTAGAATTGGGAAAATCAACAACTGAGCTGTCAATTCTCTTATCTATAATGGTGCCCTTATCATCAAAAGTTACCAATATAACTCCTCCAAATGTATATTGCGTAAGCGTAGTTGAGTCCTGTATTGGTTTAGATGTTGGACTAGCTTTTAAAAGGTCTTTTACATCATTTAAAGTTGATGTACTAGTTATTTTTGCAAAATTATCATAATTTACGGAATTGGAATTTGAAGGTAAACTATCATTTCCACCTGTATTATTGTTTAAACCATTGCCAAAAGTTTTATTGTTGTTATTTGACCCAACTGATCCATTATTTGCTGATCCTTTGATAAAATTAAACAGACTAAAACCAGTTATACCTATTAAAATACAAGCGAAAAAAGCACAAGCACACAGGATTAAAACAAACCTTTGACCAAATTTATTATTTTGTCTATAATAAGCTGGTTTTTTATTATTTTCATTATTTGAAAATTCATATGTATTAAAATTAGCATTACCATTAGAATTATTGTTTCTATAATCATATCTGTTTCCATAATTGTAATTTGCTATATAATGATTTGAATTTGGCTCATTAGAATCTGTATATGAGTATAGAGGCTTTGTATCGTTACTTTTATTTACATTTTCATCAGATGTTTTTTCTCTTTCAGAATTATTTTTCATTTTATCACCTCAAGACATATTCTATGCAAAATCTTATATATCATTGTCTATTATTTTTCACTATATTTGTTTATATAATTTATTTTACATTTAAAAAACTATTAGCGCAACAAAAAGCACCCTGTTATTTAACAAGGTGCTTATATATTCAAATTGTTATTTTGTTTTAAGTTTATTAAGCTTATCAATCATATCTTTTGTCATAGATGCAAGATCATATTCTGTTTTAAATCCCCATTCTTCTTTAGCTATGCTGCAATCCATAGAATTTGGCCATGAATCTGCAATTGCTTGTTTAACCTTGTCAATATCGTATGAAATTTTAAATTCTGGCATTATTTTCTTTATTTCATCTGAAATTTCTTTAGGTGAAAAACTCATAGCAGCTACATTAAATGCATTTCTATGTTTAAGTTTAGCTTCATCTGCTTCCATTAAATCTACAACGCATTTTAGAGCATCAGGCATATACATCATATCCATGTAAGTGTCTTCTCTTAAATAACATGAAAATTTACCTGATTCTACTGCATCATAATAAATAGCTACAGCATAGTCAGTGGTTCCTCCTCCTGGAGGTGTCATATATGAAATAAGCCCAGGATATCTTACACCTCTTGTGTCCAATCCATATTTTAAATTATAGTAATCACAAAGAAGTTCTCCAGCAACTTTAGTAACTCCATACATAGATGTCGGTCTTTGTATAGTATCTTGAGGAGTATTATCTTGAGGTGAACTTGGTCCAAATGCTGCAATAGAACTTGGTGTGAAATAGTGAAGGTTATTTTCTCTTGCTACTTCAAGTGTATTCATAAGCCCTTCCATATTTAATTGCCAAGCATATTGAGGTTTATCTTCAGCAACTGCTGATAAAAGAGCTGCCATATGAATTATAGTATCTACTTTATATTTTTTAACCATTTCAGCTACTGCTTTTCCATCCATAACATCTAAGATTTCAAATATTCCATCTTCCATTGCTGGATTATTGTCATGTTTTCTTCTTCCTGAAGCTATTACATTATCTTTTCCATAAATATTTCTTAAATAAGGAACAAGTTCAGATCCAATTTGACCTAAAGCCCCAGTTACTAAAATCTTTTTCATATAGAAGCGCCTCCTATTTAATTACGTTTAATTCTTTACCTACTTTTGCATATATTTCAATGGCTCTATCTAACATTTCCTTTGTATGAGCTGCTGTAGGCATATTTCTCATCCTGCCCGTTCCAAGTGGAACTGTTGGATAAACTATTGCTTTAGCATAAACTCCTTCTTCCATAAGTCTCTTTGAAAACTTTTGAGTTAATTTTTCTTCTCCAACAATGCATGGAGTAATAGGAGTAAAGCTATCTCCAATATTAAAGCCTAGCTCTTTTAAACCCTTCTTTAAATAATTTCCATTTTCCCAAAGTCTATCATTTAATTCAGTGCTTGCCATCATTATATTAACAGCCTCAAGACATGCTGCAGCTGCTCCTGGGGTTAAAGATGTGGAGAATAAAAATGGTCTTGCACGAACTTTTAACCAATCTATTAAATCTTTTGTACCTGCCACATAGCCTCCAACAACACCAATAGCTTTTGAAAGAGTTCCCATTTGGAAATCAACTTTTTTAGATAATCCAAAATGTTTAGTAGTACCAGCGCCTTTTCCCATAACTCCTGAGCCATGTGCATCATCTACATAAGTTATGAGGTCAAACTCTTCAGCAATTTCTACTATTTCAGGAAGCTTGCATACATCACCATCCATAGAGAATACGCCATCAGTTATGATCATTATCTTTTTATATAGTCCGCTATCCCTAGCTTCCTTTGCAACTCTTCTTAAATCATCCATATCTGAATGGTTAAATCTTAAAATTTTTGCTCCAGATAATCTACATCCATCAATTATTGAAGCGTGATTTAAAGCATCACTTAATATGGCATCTTCTTTATTCATTACTGCTGAAATTGCACCCATATTGCAATTAAATCCAGATTGGAAAGCTATAGCGCTTTCTGTGCCTTTAAATTCAGCAAGCCTTTTTTCTAATTTATCATGAATTTCTAAAGATCCATTTATAGTTCTCACTGCGCCTGCGCCTACGCCATATTTTTTTGTATTTTCACAAGCAACTTCGATTAATCTCTCATTAGTTGCAAATCCAAGATAGTTATTAGAAGATAGGTTGATAAATTTTTTATCTCCAATTGTAATCTCAGGTCCATTTGCACTTTTTAGTATATCAATTTCATTATATAATCCTTTTGATCTTAAATCATTTAAATTCTCAGAAAGAAATTTATTAAGTGTAGAACTTGACATGTTAATCCTCCTATGACGGACATCTGTCCTGTTAAAAGTTTTTTTCTTTGTTACACATATATATTACAATTTATTGAGATTAATGTCAATGGCATCACTTTTAAAACAAAAAACACTTTTACTTTTTACGTAAAAGTGTCCTCTGGGTGCAAACACATCTATTTATAAACTCCCCTATATTCATCTGGTAAAAGCTCTGCAATCTTCATCATTATGTAGTTTATAGCTCTACTTTCCCAATCCCCTTTGCTTTCGTCATTCATCTTTTCAGGAAGCATAAACAACTTTCCAATATTAAGATTTACATGTGCATCTTTAAAAATTTCCTTTCCCATATCCTTTTCATCTATAGGCATAAACTTTTCAGTTCCCCAAATACCTATTGGCACTATTGGAGCTTTAGTCAATTTTGCAAAAAGAAGTATACCTTTTTTGCCTTCAATCATTTGAGCTTTTCTACTCCTCGTCCCTTCAGGAAATACCAAGATACTTGTCCCTGATTTTACTGTGCTTATAATCTTTGAAATTGCATCTTTATCTGCTGAGTTTGGTGAAATAGGTATTGAATTAACAACCTTAAACCCTAAATTAGTCATGGAATTTGCACCTAACTTTTTACCTGCAACAAAGACAATTTTCTCTTTTTCAAGCACTTTGTTTAATATTAAACCATCAGAATTGCTTAAATGATTACAAATAAATAAATATGGCCTTTTAAAATCGCAATTTAAATTTTCAAGACCTTGTACATTTATTTTGGCATGCTTTTTTATCTGAAAATCAACATAAAACTTTACAAATTTAACAAGAATAGGGTCAGGTAACAATTTTACAAACATCAATAAAAACTTATTCATTTATCTTATTTACCCCTTATATAAAATAATATATATCTAGCTAGCTTAAACTATAAAATATTTATGTTTAAATTTCTCTTTAAATATTTTTTTCCTCTAAATCCACATGCTGATATCTTATATTTTTCTTTAAACACTTTATTTGACATATTGCTAATTTCATCTATATCAACTATAGATAAATGCTTAAGAGGTTTAAATTCAGGCAATACTCCTTTAGGTACATCTTTATTAAAAGGACACACGTCTTGGCATGTATCGCAGCCCCATAACCTATTGTTAAAATACTTATAGAGCTTTTCATCTACTTCTTTACTTTGAGTTATATTTGACAAACATATCGAAGGATTGTTATCATCCAAAGATTTAGTTGGGCATGCTTTAATACACTTTACACAATCTCTGCAAAGGCTTTCTTTAACATTATCTTCTTTAATTTTTAATGAGGTTATAATTTCTCCCAAAAACACATAGCTTCCATATTCTTTAGTAATTAACATATTGTTTTTTCCAATAAAGCCAACACCTGAAAGATATGCTATGTGCCTTTCACAAAGAATATTATTATCAACAAAGCCCATTGCTTCACAATTAAAATTATCCTTTAAAAATGAGCATATATTATTTAAATAGTTTTTAAGAATTATATGATAATCAATGCTTTGGCAGTATTTTGAAAAATACGGTTTGCTGCAGTCATTGTGCAAATAAAAGTATGGGAAAGCTATGGAGATAATTGTTTCTCCATATGGATATGTAGTTTTTAAATCAATTTTCTCATAAATTTCCCCTTTTTCAAAACCTGTAATAAAATTGTTTTCTTTTTTAAATGTGAGCAAAGCTTCAAGTTCATCAAATTTTTTCATCTTTAAAAACCCAAAACAATGCAAATTTAAGCCCTTTAAATAAGAAGATATTTCCTCTTTAATATCTTTATGATCCACTATATCACCATTGGAATAAACCTTGCGCTAAATATTTTTGCCCATTATCAGCTGCAATGGTAACTATATTTTTAAACATGCCATTTGATGCAGCTCTAAGTGCAGCACAAATATTAGCTCCTGTAGAAATACCACATAAAACTCCTTCTTCTCTAGCTAAAATTCTTGTGTAATTAATGGCATCTTCATCTGTTACTGTTATGAGCCCATCTAAAACACTTCTGTCTAAATTTTTTGGTACAAATCCTGCACCTATTCCTTGAATTCCGTGAGCTCCAGGTGGCCCACCTGATATAACTTGCGAAAGAGAAGGTTCTACTGCAATTACTTTTATTTCTGGATTTGTTTCTTTTAATTTTCTTCCAACTCCAGTAATCGTACCACCTGTACCAACTCCTGCAACAAAACAATCTATTTCAGGAACATCGTTTAATATTTCTTGTGCTGTCTTTATATAATGGACTTCCGAACAAAAATTATTGGCAAATTGTTGAGGTATGAAAACATTTTGAGTACGTGGTGCTATTTCTTCAAGCTTTTTTATGGCTCCTTTCATTCCTAATGCAGGATCGCTAAATACAATCTCCCCTCCATAGGCTTTAATCATGGAAACTTTTTCAATGTCCGAACCACCTGGCATGATGATCACAACTCTATATCCCTTTAGGTGACCAATTAACGCAAGCGATATAGCCATATTTCCATTACTAGGTTCCATTATAGTAAATCCTTGCCTTAAAATACCTTGCTTCTCTGCCCTCTCGATAATATTTAAAGCAGCTCTATCTTTAATACTGCCTGATAAATTAAAGTATTCTAATTTTAAATAAATGTTTAAACTGTACCCTTGGATTAACCTATTTAATTTAAGCATTGGAGTATTAGAAATTAACTCCAAAGGATTATTAAATATCATTCATATTCACCTCTTATTGTTATTTTATCATAAATAAATTGAAAATAAAAAATATATCTATATAGAATATGTTTAAATAATAGTTACAACTCCTGTATCTCCATCTAGTTTAATTTTATCGCCAGTCTTTATTATTTTAGTTGCATCAGCCACATTTACCACAGCTGGAATGCCGTATTCCCTTGCAACCACGGTGCCATGAGTTAATAGCCCGCCAACTTCCATAATAAGACCTTTAGCATTAACAAAAAATGGTGTCCAACCTGGGTCTGTAAATGGGGCTACTAATATTTCTCCTTTATTTACAGAATCTTTAGTTGGATCTATAATAACTTTAGCAATCCCCTCTACAACTCCTGAAGAAACTGGAACGCCAACAATAGAATTTTTAGGTAAATTTTTCTTATCTATGGAAAATTTAATCTCTTCCCCATCACTGGTCATAACTTTTGGTATGCTTAATTTATTATAATGATCATAATCTTCTTTTATTTTTTTCACTCTTTCTATCATGGACTTATTTTCGTTTAAATAATCCCTTATTTCAAAAATTTTCAAATAAAAAATATCTCTCTCTTCTGTCAAATGCCCTTTTAAAACCATTTCCTTTCCAATATCAATAAATATAAGTTTAAAATCATAAAAAAGCCTTATCATTAAAAGCTTATGATGCTCCCTTAAAGGCAAGCAGTCCCTCATCACCTTTATGAGCCTTTTTACAAGTCTTGTTTTAATTTTACCAGCTTTGTTTTCTAATAATTTTATGAATTCATGAGAATTTTCTAAAGCTTTTTTCATTGTTTTTTCATATTCTTCTCTGTGCAGACCTTCTTTTGAAGTTTTAACAGTTGACATTATGGTTTTTACAAGCTGTGCTGGGTTTTCAATCCATTTTTCCCTTGCAATATCTATTTCGCAAGATGCTCTTGAGCCATACCTTTCTAAAAACGAAAAATATTTTTCCTTAAATTCCTTAAACCCTTCTAATTGCTTTATTCTAGCATTTAATGTCTTATAATTTTCACTTTCAAACTCTTTAATTAAAACATCAGATTTTCTCACAAGATCTGCTAAATCTCCCACAGATAAGCTCATTTCAGTTGTCACATTTCCAACAAGTCCCTTTGAAATCTCAAGTATATATTTTGATGTTTTAAAATATTTATTTTCAATTTGCCTTAAAATTATAATTGATATAATTCCAGGGGCAACACATGGAACCATTTTTTCTTCAAGCATGTCTAAAATGTTTCCAAATTCGCATATTAAATTTAACCTTTCTAAGTTTGATTTTGCTAAGCTTATTTTATTTAAAGTATTCTTTTCTTTTTGCTCAATATATTTAAGCAAGTTTTTACCATAATCTTTTGTATCTTTAAAAAATAAAGAATTAATTACTTTAAACCCTGCTGGAATGGCATGCTTAATCATAAATTCAGGGCTTATAAATTTATACCCTACTATCTTCTTAAATTCATCTCTTTTTAAAACCTCTAAAACAGATTTTGACATTAATGAATCTACATTTTCTAAAATATACGGAAATCTTTTTCCAATAATTTTAAATCTTAAAATATTATTTAAATCCATATAAAGCCTTCCACCTGAGGATTTAACGAAAAAGCATTCCCCATTTAACCGCCCTTCTTTATTTGGGTTAATCATATTTATAAAAATCTCCATTCCCAAAGGAGAAATAAGATCGGTCATAACTTGAATGTGATTAATAGAAATATAAACATGAGGTTTTCCATCTGTAGGTTCGGGGTTTGGAATTTCGCATAATGATGTTATATTTCTGCTTTGAACAATATAAATTTTATCTTTTTCAATGCACCACTCAATATCTTGAGGAGAGCCATAATGTTTTTCAATATCCATTCCAAGCTTTGATAACTTTATAATATCTTCATCTTCTAAAGCCTGCAGCTTTGATTTTTCATCTGTTATTTCCACTTTATCTGTACTGCCATTTTTATTTGGCATAATAGCAAGCTTTTTTTCATTTATAATTTTACTTTCTATTTTATTTTGCCTTTTGTTAAATTTATAAATATCACAAGATACAAGGCCTGATACAAGAGCTTCACCAAGTCCAAAGCTTGCATCAATTGATATTACATTTCTATTAAAATTTACAGGATCTGCAGTAAACATTATTCCTGAAACAGACGTATTAACCATTTTTTGAATTACAACCGACATAAAAACTTTTTCATCATCAATGTTATTTTTTAACCTGTATAAAATGGCTCTGTCTGTATAAAGAGATGAAAAACATTTTTTTATGCTATATAAAATATTTTCTACACCTTTTATATTTAAATATGTATCCTGCTGTCCTGCAAAGGATGCAAAAGGCAAATCTTCTAAAGTTGCGCTTGAGCGGATTGCATAAAAATTATTTGTATCTAATTTATCTATATATTTCAGAATTTCTTTAACAAGAATTTCTGGAATTCTACATGTTAATATCTTATTTCTGAGCTTTTCTCCTATGATTTCAATATTATCATAATTTACTTTTTTCATTGCTTCTTTTATAATGCTCTCTAAACCGTTTTCTTTTGTAAATAATTTATATCCATCTGTAGTTACACAAAAACCAAATGGCACAGGAAATTTAGCTTGTGTCATTTCTCCTAAATTTGCTCCTTTACCTCCTACTAAAGATAAATCGTTTTTATTTATTTCGTTAAAAGTTAAAATAAGTTTCTTCATAACTAAAATCTCCTCAAATAAAGCTTAAAATGATTATACATCTTTAAAAGGAAAAAATTAATATTGAGATATAATATAAATAATATGAATTCATCATTTTAATTTTTATGTTATAATTTATAAAAAATAAGCCCATAGTCATGCTACTTTGCTTAACTACGGGCTTATAAGGTTATGATACTAAACCATAACTTCAAATATTTTTTTATTTTCAATGTTTACCCATTGAACTTTCTTATCTTTGTTTTGATTAAAATTAAACACTAATAGATAACCTACGTTTAAATTTTGTATATCTAAATATGCTTTTAACTGATTTATGCCTTTTTCATGGTATTTTCTCCATTCCATATCTTTAATTCGATAACATATTTTTGTTTTCCGTATATTACAACTACATCTAGACGTTTATTCTCCCTTGTCTGCGGTTCCACAAAGTAAAATCCTTTTCCATTTAATATAGGTTTTAAATAAGCAAGAAAAATCAGCCTTGCTTGTGATTCGTAGAATTTTTCATCTTGTTTACGAAACTCTTCAAACATGAAGTCTCTGAATTTAAGCAGTATCTTATCCATGTACAAATCTGTATCTGTAGAGAGCTCTTTTTCATCACTTATGGGAAGTCTAAATGATGGACGTTTTAATTCTTGCATTCCAACCAAGTAAGTGTATATGTATGTTTCAAATATACTATTATGAATAGCTAGCCTGTTATCATCACGTCTAAAGATACCATACATAATGCCCTTATCATGCACCATTGGGTGATACTCAAACCGTTTGCCATGTATAAGCATTTCCTCTACAACTACTTTAATATCTTCATTGTTTTCAATATTCTTAATAACATCCTCAAATAATGTATTTTTTTCCAAAAGAATGGTTTTAACAGCAGTATAAACGCTTTCTTCTGTCCAAACAGCATTTAGTGTTTCATCAATTATTTTGCATATATCGCGTACCCCAGCTAAAACCACACTTTGAAATGTTATATCTTCCCCCTCATTTGAAAGCAAATATTTATTTCTTAAAAGCCCAAGAAACTGTAAAAATGTTCTGCTACTACTGTTTTTATCTACTTCATCTATCAGCAGGACAACCTTCATTCCTGTCTCCAAAATAAAATCTGTTATGTTACTTGACAGTTCTGTAAAGTTTTTTGATGTATTATACTTTATTAAGAGTTCATAGGTCTTTTTATCTGTAAATTTTACTGATTCAGCAAAAGTTTTAAAAACCCTGCTGCAAAATTCTTCTTCGGACTTAAATAGATTATCACCAACACCTTCAAAACTTGTTTTAATAACTAGATACTTTTTAGAAAGTACTTCCTTCAATACGTTAAGAGTAGTTGTCTTACCAAACTGTCTTGGTCTATTTATAGTAAAGTAGTCTCCACGTTCTACCATTGGAACAATTTGATTTATTTTATTCGTTATATCTACCATATAATGTTTATCTTTTATACATAAGCCAGTGATGTTAAACAACTTCTTCATTATTTTACCTCATCAACATCCATCATATCACTTTGTTCCTTTTAGTATAGATAATAATATCTCATTTTAATAGATAAGAATTAAAATTGATATTATAAAATGTATATAAATTTTAGAAAATATGATAGTATAATATAAAACCAATAAAAAGAGGAATTTTTATGATATTTTACTTTACTGGTTCTGGAAACTCATATTCTGTTGCCAAGCAAATTGGGGATAAAATTGGGGATAACCTAGTCCCGCTTGCACTTTTTAATGATTTTGAGTCTTGTCGAAATTGCAAATACATCGGTATTGTTTTTCCATGCTATATAGGACAAGCGCCCAACATTGTTTTAGACTTCAAGGAAAAGCTATTCAGATATATTGACAAAGATCGTACATTTATTTTTTGTGTCATAACCTATGCAAATTCGCCAGCTACTTCCTATAATGCTTTTAAGGGAAGTATTCACGCTTGGTTTGAGGTTAAGATGCCTGAAAATGACATTGCCAACTCACACGCACCATCAAAGGAAAAAAAGGAAGTTCTTTTGTCAAATGCAAAGATAAAGGTCGATGGTTTCGTAAAAGATATACTTGCTAAAAAGGAAGTAACTGTGGGCTCACGTCTGGTACTTGGAGCCATATTGAAACTTGTCAGCAAGCCCATGAAAAATATTTATGCTAACTTTGACACCTATTTGAGTGTTGATGCTAACTGTTCTAAATGTAAAATGTGTATCCAATATTGCCCTCTGCAAAACATTACTTTTGACAATACGCCAGTGTGGGGCGGCAATTGTGCAAATTGCTTTGGTTGTGTCAATAGATGTCCTAAACAAGCCATACAATACAAGAAAAAGACAGTTGGTAAATTGCGATATGTCCATCCAGATTATATAAAAGTATATTATTAACCTGCTAAACCAGTTTCCTTTCCTCTAACCTGTGCAGTCATTCGAAAATTCTGTCAATTTACTATTTAGTTGAAAGCAGGAAGAATAGGCCATAAACAAAATTAATTGTTTATGGCTTTTCGCACTTTTTATAACAGCAATTTAAAACATCATTCTATATAGTATTGTTTTGGTGCTTCTCCTTTAGCTTCTATTACAACAGGTCTTAATAATAAATGAGTTTCATAATCAATTTTAACAAGTTCAATATTAAATAACCATCTATCACCAAAATCAAATAAATATTTCATCCTTTCACCCTGAAAAAGCTTTAAATCAGAAATCCTAACATCCTCAGCAAAAGGACCATCATGATATAATGAATCTTTACAATAAATGATTTCACCTATATTGATTTCTCGTCCAAAATAAAATACATAAAGATGATCATTATCAAAATCAAATGCTTCTTGTATAGCAAGGTGCAAATCAGAAAGCCTATGATCATAATATATACTTATCTTCCTCCAAATCTTATTAGATAGGCTAACTTTAAAGGTATATGTACCCTTTCTATCAATTTTTTCAAAAAAATTAACTGTATTTTTAACAAGTCCTTCTTTAAATATACCTTTGAAAATTTCAAAAGTTTCTCCTTTTGTATTTAGAATATATTTTTTATTTTGATTAAAAGTTATTAAATGAAATTCATTATAGTTTAAATATTCAATGGCATTTGTAAAAAGATAGCCACAAGTTCTAATGCCAAAATCTGTTGGTACATACGATTCTATATAATCTTCAAATTTATACTTAACGTTTGGAATAATAGTAAAATCTAAAAGTCCAAAAAACTTTAAATGGTAAAAAATATCATATGCAAAATTAAACATATTTTTAGTTTCTTGGTTTTTTGTTTTTAAAGATCCATTTCCTTCGTGTTGTGAGGCGATTTCAAATAAAATTTCAGTAAAGCAGATAAAATCAAAACTATGAAGTTTAACTTTAAAATCATATTTCGTCCAATAAGTTTCTAATAAAAAAATATACTTTTCATATTCATTTAAATTCCTATAAATATCTAAATTTTGTGTCTTTATTAAAGATAATTTACGATTTTCATCATATGCTTGTATATATAATTTACCTAAAATAGAAAGTGAAAACATCAAATCTATAAATTTATATTTATTCTGATCCTTATAAATAGCTGCATCTTCATTTTTATTGATTAGCAAATTATTTAAATTAAAACAATCCTTTCTTCCAAGCACTTCATATGTTGCAGTAAGTATAATTTTCTCACTTTCTATAAACTCTATGAATTTATCAAAATCTTTTATTGTATTTTCAATATTTTTATCCATATTATCCTGCCTTTTTTAAAAGAATATAATTTCCTTATAAGTTCGCATTAGAATAAAGTATTTGGATATGTGTACTAATAGAACTAAAAACCAGTATAAATAATCCAATATATTTCAATTTTATTCCAAAACCTCTTCCATCTTTTCTGCTAGATGTAATGGCAAAGGTAAAATAGTCTTTTGTGAGGTAAATTGAATAGATGCTGATCTTAAAATATGAACTATACTTATTGAATTAATTTCGTTTTCTACAATATTCCTTTCATTTCCTGAAATAAATAATGGATAAATCTCAATTAAATGTCTGTGGCTAAGTTGATAATTCATTTTATTTAATTTACTTTTTATATAAGAATGGTATTCATGTTGTGGTCTACTGTCAATGGAATAATACACCTTATCATATTTGAAAATACCACTTTGATTTACTTTGCTCTTATTATTATCTCTATCCATCGTAATATATGAAGGAACCTCTTCATTATGCCTAGTTCTAACTATGGAAACATTTTTTTTAATAGAAGATAAATCTAAAAATTTGTCCTCATGTATTAAAATCTTATCAAGTTGATTATATTTATTTATTTTACCTCTTTCAATTTCGGAATTTGAAATTCCTTGAAAAAATTTTCTTGATGTTCCATTTGCATCGACAATTATTATAACATCTGACTCATCTTTATTAATTAATCTATCCAATCTTCTAAGCAGTGTAGTGCTGGAAATGATTTTAATTCTATCTTTAATATCTGTAGCGTATGATAATCTTGATAATGCTAAAATTGCTTTCCAATATGGCACATTTACCTTATCAATAAGATCACAGTATACTAGAACTTTAGAATATTTCACATCATATGTAACTATAATTGGAAATGGCGGTATTCGTACTCTATCAAAAAAAGCACTTTTATAATTGACTATGTGGATTCCAACTATTTTTTTATCACCTATTTTTTTATTCAAACTATAATCAAAGACAACTCCAATTTGACGAAATCCATCTAAAACTGTATGCTCTAATATTTTATCTAGATTAACTTTTTTTGCCCCTTCTTCATCTTCCTTATAAAATTGCTCAATTGTTATAAACTGTGTTAATCTTCCTGTTTCAGCAAACCCACAACGCAAAGCCTTTTTAGGGTCAACATTACATTTTAAATCTAACTTATTAAAATATTCTTTATCATTAATAACAATAAAAGAAATGACAGGATCATTCACTTTTTTTAAATTTTGTTTAATTTTTTCGATTCTCTTTTCAAATCCAAATAAGTTATCATCATATTTATTATCATTATTAAATAAACTCTTCTTTTCAAGTCTATTTAATAAGTCATATTGTTCGCAAAATTCTATCTTGTATTTTGAATCAGTTTCTAAAAATTCATTTATCTTATTAAACAATAGCTTTTTTATTTTATCATCTTCTGAATGTATTTCTATAATTAAATTTTCGCCATCTAAAGCTTTATTAAGTTGATCTTTAAAATATCCTTTATCTATGCTTCCGCCCTTTTTTATAAATCTTTTGGCAGTATCTTTTATTTCACTTATTTTAATTCTTGATGCTTCCACTTTAGAATTTATTCCTTCATTTTCTGTTACAATATGTTTTATTATATTAAACACATTTTCTCTATCATTAAAAGTTACCCCAGCTTTAATATTTGTGTAAACATCATTAATCCCATCCTCATATGGAATTAAAACATCTCCTATTTGACCATTGTTATATTGCTTTGGACATTTCATTACTTCTGTGAACTTTACTTTTAAAGAATCTTTATGAGTAGAATTATAGCATTGAAGATCTATATTCTTCCATACAATTTCATTTTCTTTTTTGTTATACTCAGCTCTTATAACTTGAAGCTTATCATTACTTGTTCTGATATAACAATTCTTACTATTTGAAATGTAATTTTTACCATCTTCAGAATAATTATTTGAAATCCATCTTCTAGAAGATAACCTTACATTCAAATAAACCTTGTTATGAGGTGGTAATGTTTGTAATGATAATTTTATAACAAAGGAAATAAAATCATTTTTATTATTTTTATGATAAAAATCATTTGTACCAGTAGTAATTTCATCATAATTTGAATAAAGAAGTTTTGTTTCCTTATCATCAAAATATACTGACTTTCCTATTAAAGAATCAACAACCTTAAGTGGAAATAATTTGTAAGCTTCCTTTGAGACCACTTTTCCATCTTTAAACAACACCATTTTTTCATTCACGATGTTGTTAAAAATGCTTGTGGTAATAGAATTCTTAAACTTTGTAGCATACTCTTTTATTTTATCATTATTTTCACCATATTTTCTATCATCTCTAAATCCACTGCTAAATTCCCCCTTAATATAAAACTCTTCTATCCATATTTTAAAACATTCAACAACTTCTTTAATTTTAAAACTTTTAAAAGATATCAACCATTTGATATCATCTGTGTATTTTGAAACTGGGTTTACCTCAATTATTCCATCAGAATTGATTAACATTATCTTTTTAAAAGTTACTGTTGGTAAATTCTTTTCTGGTGAAAATTTTGGATTTGAAATTTCTTCAAGTTCCACCCAAGCTTTCTTCACTTTTTCTGGTAAAGATAAATAATAAACTTCGTTCTCAATAGTTTTATCTAATTCAATCATCATAGGATATATGCAATCATAACTTGTCATAAATGTTCCTTCCTTCTTTTAATGCATTATAAAAAGGTTCGTAAAGAGTCTTAGCTATTTTACCTTTTTCACCATCTTCTATTAATTGTTTTAAATAATCAACTAATTCATTCAAAAAATCGAAATCACCATTCTTTCTTCCCTTAAAAGCCCCATCAGCAAAGTACACTTCTGGAGCATTATCTTTCATATTGATTGGATCTCCAATTCTGCATAGCCTCCCAAATATTTGAAGTATAGTTATAAATAAAGTTACAACTATATCTTTCTTAAACTTATCTTTCATATCATTAATTTTATAAATATAACTAGATAAATAGCCATACATTGCATAAGCATTTTTTCTCGTTTCTGCAAAAAGATTAATGTCTATTTCATCTTTTACATATGAATATTCACTCATTATAAATCCATTGACTTTTGATACATGATTTTTATAATCACCAGGTCTTTCCATAGGCCTTGTCAAAAAAATCAAAGTATCAAAAATAGAATTTCCCATCTCATCGACAATATTATGACCTCTTTCAATTAGTACAGCAGGTACAATTAAAATCCTAAAATCCTCGTTTGCGAGTTTATATATTTCATTTAGTTTAATTTTCGATACATGTACTTTTTTATCTTCACTTGATGTTATATACCTAATTTTATCTTTATACTCTGAATCTTTAAGAATATTATTTAATGCATTTTGAACTGTTTCAACATCTTCATAGCTATTTGCAACCATTAAAGTATTATTATGTTTTGTGTTGAGTTTATCTAATATTAACTCAGTACATTCATGAACTAATAGCCTTAAATTTTCTTGTCTATTATCCATTTTAGAACCCGAAACCCTTATACTATTATTCATATATTCAAATTTAGATTTACTAATAAAATCTACTTTTTGTTTTTCTACTTCGATTATATAATTCACCTTTTCCTCTATATGATTTGAAAATGAACCTTCAGCAAAGCTAGAACCAGATAATAACATAACATTTGGCCCAATAGGATTCCCTTCCTTATCTACCTTAAGCCATGGAAATCTTAGATACATGGATCTTCCTAATGCAAATTGTTTTATAACATATAAGTCTTTTTTACGATCTTTTTCTTCATACTGAAGGGCAAATAAATTTCCTGTTGGCGAAACAGGCATATACCTTTGATGAAATTCAAACCTTTGGTGTAGAATATTTTTAGTTTCAGATGGTAAGTTATAACTTTTATTCACTAAACTAGATAATTCTCTATAACAATCTTCCAAATAAATAACAGAACAAATAAAAATTATTATATTTGCTTGCTTTTGTGTGATTTTTCCCCTTTCATTTATATTACTTAAGCCCCACCCCAAATTAAATGACTCTAATAAAGTTTCCCTATCATTAATATCTATTAGAATTTTTAATATGTTTTTGTATTTTGCATTTCTTTTTATGTCAGTCATTTTTTTCAAATCATTATATATCTCGATTGGTATTTCATCTTTACCTTTAA